>JBBSKR010000067.1:0-16932 GCA_038256135.1 Flavobacteriales bacterium
GTTCAATAATACTACTATCGGCGAAATTAGTTCTAAGTATGTGAACCTATTTACACCTGCCAGCTATGCTTTTGCTATTTGGGGAATCATATTTTTAAGCTTATTGGCCTACGGTATCTTTCAGGTTCGCCGTGCATTTTTTAGTGAAAAGGAAAGTCCGTTCATCGAGCAAACAGGCTATTGGTTTGCTTTGGCCAATCTTCTAAATTGCTGTTGGGTTTTCGTTTTTGTATATGATTACACCGGCCTATCGGTTGTAATCATGTTCGGAATACTGATTTGCCTAATAAAAATAATTCTAAATACCAATATGGAACGTTGGGACGCACCCATTGCTACCATTGCATTTGTATGGTGGCCTATCTGTTTGTATAGTGGATGGATATCCGTAGCCACTATCGCCAATATCTCAGCTTACTTGAGTAAACTAGATTGGGATGGTGGACTATTTTCAGAAGTTTCATGGACCATTATCATGATTGTTGTAGCCATAGTGCTCAACCTGATCATGATTTGGAAACGGAATATGCGAGAATTTGCCGGTGTCGGTATTTGGGCCTTATTCGCTATTTACATCAGACATCAAGACGCTTATACCTCCATAGCCTATACTGCCCTAGCAGGAGTGATTATCCTTTTTATCGCCATATCCGTGCACGGTTATATAAACAGACATACCAATCCATTTAAAAAACTGCAGAAACGTTTGCAAGGCAATTCCTAGACCATACTTTTTATATCGTTCACCCAAGAAGGATAAGTGAAAATGGTGGACTTTATATCTTTATCCGTCATGTTATTGTTGATGGCCATTGTAAAAATATTAATGGTTTCCGCAGCATTTGGAGCCAAAATATGAGCGCCGACAATCTCACCGGTTCTGTCATTCATAATAATCTTATAGGCATAAAGTGGCGCATTGATTCGTTTTGCATTGAACCAACCTGTTGCGATTTTAAAATTGACCCGTATATTTTTGAACCTGCTTTTGGCCTCGTCTTCAGAATACCCAACGGTAGCCAAATTGGGAAGCGTAAACACTACAGAGGGCACCACCGGAACCTCCAATTTCTTGGTGTTTCCGTTTACTATATTCTTGGAAACCACATAGCCTTGTCGACCGGATAAAGGCGTTAAAGGCAAACCCTTGTCGGACACATCACCACATGCATAAACATTGGGATTACTTGTGCTTTGCAAATAACTATTGGTACGCACTCCGGTTTCGTCAAAGGCCACATTCCCCTTTTCCAAATCCAGTTTTGATAGGGCAGGAACTCTTCCGGTAGTATTAAAAATGGCATGGGCGGTAATGTTTTTCTTCTCTCCTTTTGACTCATAGTCCAAATTGAACCGTTTCCTTTTCTTTTTGACAGATGTTGGCGTTGCACCAAAAATGAATTTTATTCCTAATGATTCCGAATACTGGGTCAGCTCTTTCACTAAATCGGCATCAAAGGGATGTAACGGTCTTTTACCGGTATCCACTAAAGTCACTTTTGCCCCTGCTCGTGCAGCTATATGGGCGAATTCCATACCAATATAACCTGCCCCTAAAAACACGATACTTTTAGGTAACTTCTTGAGGTTTAGAAAATCATCGCTACTTTTCAAGAATTTGGCTCCAGCAATGGATAATGTTCGTGGTTCCTGACCCGTGGCTATAACGATTTTTTCCGCTTCTATAGTTTTTCCTTCCACCGACAACAAGTTCTCATTTAGAAATCTTGGCGATTGATGATACAAGGTGATACCTGCTTTTTTCAGTGCTTTTTCGGTCGAAGCAGGTACAGCCACCGTAAAATTCTTTTTAAACTTTTGGAGTTTTTTCCAACTGATTTTCGGAGTGCCGACAATATCCTTTTGGTTCAAATTTTCTGCCAATTCTAAAACTTCAGTGGCGCCCAATAGCACCTTTTTAGGGTCGCAACCTCTGTTGGAACAGGTACCTCCATACTCACGGTCATCTGCTATGGCGACTGTTTTTCCTGCTTCAATACATGCTTTTGCTACCGTTTGGCCAGCGATACCACTACCGATGACAAATACATCAAACTTTTTCGTTTCCATATTAAAATGCTGTTTTAACCACGCCGCCATCTACTTTTAATGCGGCTCCATTGGTTGCTGAAGATAGCGGACTCGCAACATAGGCGACCATATTGGCTACTTCCTGAACGGTAGCGAACCGTTGTATCAAAGACGTTGGTCTTTCCGTATTAAAAAACTCCTCTTCCACTTCTTCCCTCGATTGGTCCTCCCCAATACCTGTAAATTCCTTAACGCCCTCCGACAAGGTAGGTCCGGGCAATACCGCATTTACGGTCACGCTAGTACCTTTCGTAGTTTCCGCTATACCTCTGGAAACGGCCAACTGTGCGGTTTTGGTCATGCCGTAATGCACCATTTCCTCTGGGATATTGATTCCGCTTTCGCTGGAAATAAAGATGATGCGGCCCCAATCCTGTTCCAACATATGCGGTAAAAAGGCGCGCGACAAACGTACACCACTCATAACGTTAAGGTCAAAAAACCGTTGCCAGTCCGCATCCGGGATATCCAAAAATTCTTTTGGCTCGAATATGCCAACATTATTGATTAGAATGTCCAACTTTCCGCAAGATTTTATTAGCGCGTCGATTTCATCAGGTTTTGAAAAATCACATGGAATCCCGGAAACTATTGCATTCCCTATTTTCCTATTTATATCACAAAGCGCATCTTTCACACTTTTTTCACTTCTACCATTGATGATGACCTCCGCTCCTTCTTGCAACAAGGTTTCGGCAATAGCCCTACCAATACCCTTGGTTGAACCTGTTACCAATACCTTCTTATTCTTGAGATCTAAGTCCATAGTACTTTTACCTTTTTCGTTCATCCTAAGTTCCAACTTTTTTAAGGCAATCACTAACCCATATTCGATTAAAATGAATCGTATCCGTTCCTTAGGTATCCTTATATTTGCACAAATTTTTAACTGTTGAGCCATTCTTCTATCCAACAACGGTACAGCCAGTCTCCCCAAACAGGGAAACTGCTGAATACTATTGCCAATTCTCAAGATTCCGAAATTAAAAACGTCCAATTAAAAGGTCTTACTGGCTCTTCCCTCTCCTTTGTTTTAGCCAGTCTTTTCAGAAAAATAGACCGTCCCTTTCTTGCTATTTTCAATGACAAGGAAGAGGCAGCCTATTACCTTAATGATTTGGAACGGCTTATTGGTGAGGATGATGTGCTTTTTTACCCTGGTAGTTATCGAAGGCCTTATCAAATTGAGGAAACCGACAATGCCAATGTACTTTTAAGGGCCGAAGTTTTAAACCGCATAAATTCCAGAAAAAAACCTGCAATCATTGTCACGTACCCCGATGCGCTTTTCGAGAAAGTGGTGACCCGAAAGGAGTTGGACAAAAACACCCTAAAAATGAAATTGGGGGATACCCTATCCTTGGATTTTTTGAACGAGTTACTCTTTGAGTATAAATTCAAAAGGGTCGATTTTGTAACGGAACCCGGTGAATTTTCCGTTCGTGGGGGAATTGTAGATGTATATTCCTTCTCACATGATGAACCCTACCGAATTGAATTTTTTGGTGACGAGGTAGATAGTATCAGAACCTTCGATGTGGAGACACAGCTCTCCAAGGAAAAGGTAAAAACGATTACCATTGTCCCAAACATGGCCAACAAGTTTTTGGTGGAGAAAAGACAGAGCTTTTTGACCTATGTTGCCCCAAAAACGTTGGTGTTCTCTAAAAATACGGACTTGCTCTATGCCCGTTTAGATGATTTTTTCGAAAAAGCGAAGGAGGCTTTCAAGAAACTTTCAAAAGATATCAAACACGCCCAGCCCGAGGAGCTCTTTATGGGTGGGTCCGAATTTAAAAAACACTTATCCGATTTTACCCTTTTGACGATGGATTCACAGCGGGAAGCGTCTAATAGTATCGAATTCAATACCAAACCGCAGCCCTCTTTCAATAAAAAGTTCGACTTACTCATCGAGAACCTTAATAATTACCGTGAAAACGGATATACCAATTATATTTTTTGTGCCAGCGAGCAACAGGCCAAGCGTTTTCATGCCATATTTGAAGAGGTCAATGAACAGGTCCACTACCAAACACTTGTTTTTCCGTTGTATCAAGGTTTTGTGGATGATGACGAAAAATTGGTCTGCTATACCGACCATCAGATTTTTGAACGGTATCATAAGTTCAATCTAAAAAATGGCTATGCCAAAAAGCAGGCCATTACATTAAAAGAATTGAACAAGCTTGAAATTGGGGATTATGTAACCCATATCGACCATGGTATCGGTAAGTTTGGCGGACTCCAAAAAATTGACGTGGAAGGCAAAAAACAAGAAGCCATAAAACTGATGTATGGAGAACGCGACATCCTCTATGTCAGCATCCACTCCCTACATAAAATTTCCAAATTCAATGGAAAGGACGGTGCCGTTCCAAAAATTTACAAATTAGGTTCAGGCGCCTGGAAAAAAATCAAGGACAAAACGAAAACCCGGGTCAAAAAAATAGCCTTTGACCTCATTAAAGTCTATGCTAAACGCCGGTTGGAAAAAGGGTTTCAATATGACCCCGACAGTTACCTACAGAATGAACTGGAAGCTTCTTTTATCTATGAAGATACCCCGGATCAAAGTACCGCCACCGAAGATGTGAAAAAAGACATGGAAAGTGAGCGACCGATGGATCGTTTGATTTGTGGGGATGTTGGTTTTGGAAAAACGGAAGTCGCCATCCGTGCCGCTTTTAAAGCTGTGGATAACGGCAAACAGGTAGCGATATTGGTTCCTACCACTATTTTGGCTTTTCAGCACCACCGAACTTTTTCGGAGCGCTTGAAGGAAATGCCGGTAACGGTGGATTATTTGAATCGATTCCGAACGGCCAAGGAAAAAAGGGAAACCTTGGAGAATTTGGCCTCGGGTAAGGTAGATATTATCATAGGCACACATCAACTGGTGAACAAGAACGTAAAATTCAAGGATTTAGGGCTACTTATTGTAGATGAGGAACAAAAATTTGGGGTTGCCGTAAAGGATAAACTAAAATCCATAAAGGAAAATGTGGATGTGCTGACCTTAACCGCTACACCGATTCCACGTACCCTTCAATTTAGCCTTATGGCGGCACGCGACCTATCGACCATTACCACCGCACCGCCTAATAGATACCCAATAGAAAGTCAGGTCATACGTTTTAACGAAGAAACCATTCGCGATGCCATCAGTTATGAAATCGAGCGTGGCGGTCAAATTTTCTTTATCCATAACCGTATTGAAAATATAAAGGAAGTCGCGGGAATGATTCAACGTTTGGTTCCCGATGCAAAAGTGGGAATAGGCCATGGACAGATGGAGGGTAAAAAACTGGAAAACCTGATGCTTGCCTTTATGAACAGTGAATTTGATGTTTTGGTCTCCACCACCATAGTCGAAAGTGGTTTAGACGTAACCAATGCCAATACCATCTTTATCAACAACGCCAATAATTTCGGATTGAGTGATCTACATCAAATGCGCGGCCGGGTAGGACGTGGTAATAAAAAGGCATTCTGCTATTTTATAACACCTCCGTACGATGTGATGACCACCGATGCGCGAAAACGAATCGAGGCCTTGGAACAGTTTACCGCATTGGGCAGTGGTTTCAACATTGCTATGAAGGATTTGGAAATACGGGGTGCCGGTGACCTTTTAGGAGGTGAACAAAGTGGTTTCATCAATGAAATAGGTTTTGAAACCTATCAGAAAATCTTGACCGAAGCCATTGAGGAACTAAAAGAAAATGAGTTCAAGGAACTGTATGACGAAGTAGAGGGACCTCACGATAAAATTTTTGTAAAGGATACCCAAATCGATTCTGATTTTGAATTGCTTTTCCCAGATGATTACATCAACAATATTACCGAACGGCTCACCTTGTATACAGACCTTAATCAAGTGAAGGATGAAGAAGCCCTTCAAAAATTTGAGGCGCAATTGGTAGACCGATTTGGCGAACTACCCGATGAAGCCGCCGATTTACTGAATTCGGTTCGTATCAAATGGATTGCCAATAGCATCGGTTTGGAGAAAATTGTAATGAAACAAGGTAAAATGATCGGATATTTTATCAGTGACCAGCAATCCGAATTTTATCAGACCGCTGCTTTTACCAAAGTACTTCAATTTGTACAGAAGTATCCACAACTTTGTACAATGAAGGAAAAGAAAACGCGTAACGGACTGCGCTTACTATTAGTTTTTGATAAGATTAAGAGTGTAGACAGAGCATTTTTGGCTCTACAACCTTTAAAAATTGAGAACTTCAAAATCGAGAAAGTATAAATTTTAATCTTGATTGCATTTTGAAATAAAAACACAAAAACCTTGTGAACCTCTATTTTTATTCTAATGCCGTAAGAATGTCGGGGCAAATTTCGCAAAGTTCGTTGGATTCATTTTATCTTGAGCTTAACATTGCCGAACAATTTAAAATTCAAACCTCATGAAACAACCGGCATTAGGCAACAAGATTACCGAGTTACGCAAGCAAAAAGGATACACCCAAGAGGAACTTGTTGAGCGCTGCAACATTAATGTGCGCACTTTACAACGCATAGAGCGTGGCGAAGTATCTCCTCGAAGTTATACCATAAAGACCATATTATCGGCACTGGACCATGATTATGAGGAACTGTACGGGCAAGAAAACAACACGCCCGAAAACGAGATCACCTTGGGTTCTAAGAATGAAGCTAAGTCCGTTCGTTTCTTATTGGGGCTGGCCGTTATTACTGGGATTTTATACCTAATTGTTAGCACATTTGAAGGTTTTGCCGATTATTATCGGTTTTGGCAAGAGGAACTCATTTTCAGCATTCCCGTACACATAACCATAAAGATATTAAGCTATCTCAGTTATGTCTTTTTCATCCATGGCTTTTTGATTCTGGGCAAGCTGTTCCAAAATTATTTAATGAAAATTTCTTCCATCCTCATCATTATTATTCTCTTTCTTTTTTATATCTACGACATCACTTCATTGTTTAACGAAGGCACTTTTCCTATTGAGGGTATACTCGTGGCAGAATCAATCATCATGGGCACTTTAGGTCTTTTGTTCGGTATTTCTATAATCAAATCGGCGAAGAAGTGGGGAAATTTAGGCTATGTTGCCGGAGGTTTTGAGGTTTTAACGGCCATCTGTTTCCTAACCGTAATTTTGGCCATAGCAGGTCTATTCCTTCAGTTTCCTACAATCATTTTAGAGATATTACTACTCTATAAAATCAGGGAAATGGTTGAGAAGTCCGAAAAAATAGCAAATTTTTGAGGTTATGGGCTATTTAAACATACAATATGCCGTTCTAATTGGGTTCGCCCTGAAATTTTTTATCCTCACCCTTTTAGTATTGCCAACGAACTTTTACTTTATTATAATTTTTGAAAATGCAGATAAACTAGCCATTGTAAATGTTTTCAGTTCGGTAATTTAAACTATCGGATTGTGCATAAGGGTGAAACAAACAAAATGGGAGCCAAAAATGGGAAGAGAAGAATATCGGTCGATGCCATTATCTAGTGATAAAACCGGCTTTGGTTCAGTCAATTGCCTGCCTTCATTACTTAAATTTTAGTACTTTTAGTAGTCACACTTTTCCAATCCACCACATATGAAAAATTTTTACGTCTTGTTTTTCCTATTATTTTTTATTTCCGCCTGTAAGGAATCTCCGAAACAAGAGGTGGTTTCTGAACCGGTCATTCTAACCAAATCGGCCAAAGTGCGCATAGATTCAACGCTTCAAGCTTTTGTTGACTCCGGAAATATTGCTGGTGTTTCCGCACTAATATTTGAACAGGGCCAAGAAGTATATTTCAATGCTTTTGGATTTGCGGATAAGGAAGCGCAGCAACCGATGGACCGTAATACCATCGTACAGATTTATTCCATGACCAAGCCCATAACCGGAACTGCATTAATGACGCTTTATGAAGACGGTAAATTTAAATTGGATGAACCAATCTCCAAATACATCCCGGAATTTTCAAACATGACTGTTTACAAGGGAGTGGATGAAAGCGGCAAGGTATTAACCGAGCCGTTGAATAGGGAGATTACCATAAGGGATATTACAAGACATACCGCTGGCTTTCCCAACCGCCCGGATATACCCGGTCTAAGCAAACTACTTGAAAAGGCCGATGCCATGAACCGCGAAAATACGTTGACCGAAATGGCAGAAAAAATGGGGGAAATTCCTTTATGGTTTCAACCTGGCACGCAGTGGGAATATGGCCCCAGTGTTGATGTACAGGCCTTATTGGTAGAACGTATTTCCGGTATTCCTTATGGTGAATATGTTAGGAAACAGGTTTTGGATCCCCTAAGCATGATGGAAACACGTTACTTTATTCCAACCGAAGATAGGGACCGCTTTGCCAAACTTTACCTTAGAAAGGGTGAAGGTGAATTGGTACGTGATTCCGTTACCTATAGCAACTATACCGAACATTGGCCGCTCACCCGTGGTGGTTCGGGACTAACCTCTACCTTGGATAATTACATGCGTTTTGCACAAATGCTGGTGAATAATGGTAGCTTGGACTCAATTCGGATTTTAAAACCGGAAACCGTAAAGTTAATGGCCACCAACCAATTGGCCGATAGTATAACGGAGCGTTCTTGGTTGCCGACCAAAGGCCAAGTAGGGTTTGGCATCGACTTTGCCGTGCGTGTGGCACCCCCGGCGAATGCAGAAGAAAATCATGGGGTGGTAGGCGAATTTTATTGGGACGGTGCGGCAAGTACTTTATTTTGGGTAGACCCGGTAAACGAACTTACCGCCGTTATGTTCGTACAACTATTCCCATATGATCAAATAGGCCTTCATAAGCAGTTTAGGGATGCGGTATATGGGCCTTTTGCACCTGAATGATTCAAAAATATATTAATTTTGATTCAATTTTTGATTTCTGGGACAGTATGAAAATAGCACAACTAATAGTGATACTTTTTACTACTTTGAGTATACAGGCACAAGGTAGTATCTCTGGGAATTTTTTTCCACCTGAAGAATTTAAATGGTTGATTGCTTATGAATTGACCCCTGGCGGGGAAAATTATGTGGCAGATACGGCCGTTAAGAACGGATCCTTTACCATAGAAATGCCAGTAACCGCTCCTGCTGGAATGTATCGGTTAGTGTATGCTGTTCCTCAAGATGAATTTTATATCGATGTTATCTATGACAAAAAAGAGCATGTAAAATTCAATTTTAATCTAGAGGAAGGATTGACAATAACCAATTCGGTTGAAAACAAGTGGTACACTGAATACTTTGCAAAGATTACCGAAGCCCAAGACAGGCTAATGGAATATTATGAAAGCGGAAACAGTGCTGAACAGGACTACAACAACCTGATACATGAGCTACGTGATATCCAAAAATCTTATGAGGAAAAATACGTGGAAACCATTGCACATCAATTCATAAAATCCAACAGAAGTTATCTTCCTACCGAATATGAAAGTTTGGCAGCATTTTTAAAGCATAAAAAGGAACATCATTTTGAATATTTAGACCTTCAAAATCACATTTTACAGGCATCTAATTTTCTGACCGACAAGATTTCCAATTATGTATTCTCTGCCCTTCCTCCTGATATTAAATCCAAAGAGCAATTGGCCGAAGAGGTAAATAAAAATGTAAAATCTGTAACTGAATTAATTAAGGAAACGCCTAAAGGATTTCAAATAAAGACACTACACCAGCTATGGAAAATAGCAAGTGTAAAAAGCATGCCCGTAGTTGAGGATTATATTTTCAGCAATTATTTAAAGGAATTGGCGATTGCCAATGGGAACCAAAAAATGGTCGACGAAATTGAGACTGCCTCAAGACTACGAATTGGTGCCAAATCCCCGGAGATTTTCTGGGAAGTCAATGGGAAAAAACATACACTTTCCACGTTGGAACAAGCAGAGAACTACCTGCTTATTTTTTGGAGTAGTACCTGTTCGCACTGCTTAAATGAACTCCCATTATTACATAAAGAGCTTAAGAAATTCAATACCGTAAAAGTAGTTGCTGTTGGCCTGGAAGATGATGAAACCAATTGGAAGAAGGTGTCCGCTACCTTACCTAATTTTAATCACGCCATTTCACTTGGTAAATGGGAAAGTGATTACGCCCATACCTTCAACATTCAAAAAACCCCTACCTATTTTATTTTGGATAGTGAAAAACGGTTTGTAGCCAACCCGGAAACTGACAGGGAAGTAATAGAATCCCTTGAAAATTAAAGGGACTTCAAATCCTTTATGGTTTTAAAAGCTATATCCACTTGTTCGTCATTTACCAAAATGGTAAATTCGTTAGTAGTAGAAATCACCTCGTAAAGCACGATACCCTCCCAGGCCAAACGCTGGAAAATAAAGTAATAGATACCCGGTACGGATACATTTTCAGCCGGTAATTTTACGGTAATGGAAGAAAGTTCTTCGGCCTTCTGCGTACATTTTTCATCCTTGAACAACTGTTCGACCGTCTTATCCATAACATTGCTGATCACAATATTGATTTCATTGACGCCGCGACTGGAAGTGTAAAAAACATCTTGATTGTTATTGATCTCTTCCAATAACTTTGCTTGCTGTCCCAAAATTTTATTAGAGGCTAAAAAAGTATAATCGGTCAACGAAGAACGAACTGTAATTTCACCGATATTCTTTAAAACCTTTACTATCTTATGGGTCGCCCTAAACTCCAGGTCATCCGATAACCTTTTCAGGGCCATCACAATTGCCCCGTTACGGATATGCTTTCCTAATTCGTGTTCAATCTCTGGTTTCACAATTCGTGATAATGAGGTAAGGTTGATAATTCCTTGTGCCAAAGCACTTTGTAGAAACGGTTTTTTTTTAATGTACTCCTCTACGACTGATGATATTGTTTTCATTTTATTGTTTGGTTGTTTAGCAAATATAACAACTTGTTATAAATAAAACAATATGTGGGTACGCTAAAAGCTGCTTAACCAGTAGGTTACTCAAAAATGATAGAATGCACCCTCCAAATGTTCCAACTCAAATCGTCTTTTATTCTTTAATAGGGTAATGATATCAAAACGTACATCTACATCTACATTATTTTCCGTTACATAATGATCGGCGGCCATGACCAATAACTTTATTTTTTTCGGGGTTACAGTGTCGGCAATATTCTCGATAAAGTCAGAACTCCTGGACCTAACTTCTACAATGGCCAAAATTCCTCCTTTTTGCGCTATAATATCTATTTCGGCCTTTAAATAGCGGTAATTTCTGTACTTAATACGGTATCCCTGTTTTATTAGATAGTCTACCGCCAATTGTTCCCCTTCTTTACCAAATTCATTATGTTTCCCCATAAATATTTCTTACAATAGTGTGCAATTCATCGAAATTAAAGGCCTTTCGGCGTTTTTTTAATCGTTGATCCATTACTTGAAAAACCCATTATCGAAAATAGTCGGTTTAAAATACTATACCAAATTTCGAAACGTTAAGGTAGAAGCCCCATCGCTACAAACGAAATTCAAACTCTTATTTTGAGACTATGGAATATTTCATTAATTGTAATACTTCTACTCTTGCACCGTATTCAGCTCCTTTAGATCAATTAAGAGCATCACATTTATACAGAAGATTAGGATTTAGTGCCTCTGTAGGCACTATTAACCAAGCAACCGGCCAGAACGCAGCAACCATAGTGGATAATTTGATCGACCAGGCCATAGGTATGGCTCCTATTACAGCCCCGACTTGGGCCAACTGGACCAATGCGAATTATCCGGAAGATGACGATGCCCGTAGGCAACTCCGCAATCAACAGCGTGGGGAATTTGAATTGAACTATGCCAATGCATTATTGAACAATAATCTTAGAGATCGGCTAAGTTTCTTTTGGAGCAATCATTTTGTAACAGAAGCAGATGTCTATGATTGTAATTCCTATTTATACGAATATATTGATTGCCTACAACGAAATTCATTGGGTAATTTCAAAAACTTTGTTAGTGAAATAGGGTTGACCAATGCCATGTTGTATTACTTGGACGGTGTTTTTAATAACGGTAGAAACCCGAACGAAAATTATGGTAGGGAGCTTTATGAACTTTTCACCTTGGGTGAAGGTAACGGTTACACGGAAGAGGATATTATAGAAACCGCCAAGGCCTTGAGCGGCTATGTAGAGCGTGGCGAAATAGGTTGCAGTCCAGTAGCTTTTGATGCCACAAAGCATGATGCAGGCCCTAAGACCATATTCGGCCAGACCGGTAATTGGGGCTATGACGATGTTATGGATATTCTATTTACCCAAAGGCCAACAGAAATTGCAGAGTTTATCAGTCGTAAACTGTACGAATTCTTTGTACATCCAGATTCACGGGACGAAATGAACAATGCACAAACCATTATAGATGGTATGGTAGCTACTTTCGTCTCCAGTAACTTTGAAATCGCTCCAGTTTTGAGACAGCTTTTTAAGAGTCAGCATTTCTTTGATGATGAGGCTATCGGGGTCATTATTAAAAGTCCCATAGATTTTTACTTTCATGCCCTAAAAGAGACCGACTTTGCCTATACCGATACCGTCGTTGCCGAAATGGTCAACTATAGTGGTATGCTAAGCCAAAAAATATTTGACCCTATAGATGTGGCAGGTTGGCAACGCGATAGAACTTGGATCAACACCAATTTTATGATAGGCCGTTGGCTGTCCATAGAAAGTATCTTGGAAAACTTTTATATGGCCGATAACGAACAATTCAGAACATTAGGTTTAGATATTTCCGGTAACGCTGGACTGACAAGTACCAATCCAGATGTAGTCGCTAGATTAATTATCGACTTTATACTCCCCAAAGGTCTACTTGATGAATCCGAATATGAAAAGGCATTCGCAATTTTCAGAAGTGATATTGAGGAAGCATATTATGAAGGTGGAAATCAAGAATCCTGGACATTGGCCACTTGGCCCCAGGCTCCCTTTCAAGTATATCTCTTACTTCAATATCTCGCCAGACAACCAGAGTTTCAACTAAAATAATACCTACTACTATGTGCAAAACACACCACTCCCCACATAAGGGGCTACAACATAAAGGTCACGATGATGAACATAAAATATGGAGTCGTCGTTCCTTTTTGCAAGCCATGGGTATCGCCGGTTCCGGCTCCATGATGCTCGGCGCCAATATGCTTACCGCTTCTGCCCCTTCGCCATTATCGGAAGGTATTGCAGCGGCTGAAACGGACAATATACTGATCCTGATCCGTCTGTCAGGTGGTAACGACGGCTTAAGTACCGTTATTCCATTGGAGCAATATGATAGCTACGCCAATGCACGACCGAATATCTACATTCCAGAAAGTAAGGTATTGAAACTAACCGACGAATTCGGGGTGCCTTCTTATATGAATGCTTTGTCTCCTATGTGGCAAGAAGGTCAGTTTAAGGCAGTACATGGTGTGGGCTATGAAGGCCAAAGCCTATCGCATTTTACAGGCTCGGATATTTTTGCAAACACTGATTTAAACACAACAGGATTTAGCGGTTTGAATACCGGTTGGATGGGAAGACATTTTGAGAACATTTACCCAGATTATTTGATTAATCCACCTGCAGCGCCTGCAGCCATTCAAATAGGTCAATTTGGTAATTTGGTCTTTCAAGGTGAAGAGACCAATTATGCCTTTGTTACTTCCAATATTAACCAGTTAGAAGAAATTGCCGAATCTGGAGTGGTTTATGGTTTGGATGATTCCCTTTTTAATAATTGTATGTACGGTGACCAACTTAAATTTCTAAGAGGAGTTGCCAATACTACCTACGAATATTCTGGCATCATACACGAAGCGTATGAACGAGGTCAAAATCAAGTAGAATATCAAGATAATGACTTTGCACGCCAATTGGCACTTTTGGCCCGATTGATAAAAGGCAATTTAGGTACCAAGGTGTACATGATTTCAATGGGAGGTTTTGATACCCACGGAAACCAACCCCAGGCACATGCCCGTTTAATGACGAATCTCTCCGTTGCCATCAATAGTTTTTATGACGATTTGGCCTTTACGGAACAAGATAATAAAGTGTTGAGCATGACCTTTTCCGAATTTGGAAGAAGGATTTTTGAAAATGGTTCCAACGGAACAGATCATGGGAAAGCCTCCCCGACCCTTTTCTTTGGATCTGGTCTCAACGGTAGTGCTTTTGTTGGTGAACACCCAACATTAGATGATCCGGATGGGCGCGGGAACTTGGAATATACGATGGACTTTAGAGATCTATACGCTACGGTGCTTGCCGAATGGCTCTGTGTTGATATCCCATTAGTGGAACAACATCTTTTGGACCATCCGTATGCTCCGGTAAACCTCGGTTTTAATTGTAGTGGCGTAGACTTCCCGGATATTGTTTACAGTGATGGTGAGGTCACACCGCCCGTGCCTCAGACGGAAGAGGCGGAAACTTCCCGAAATCCAGATATCATGAATGCCGTTGTGCACAAACCTTTTTATCCAACGGATAGTACACCACACATTTATCTGGAAATGCCATTTTCGGCCCACGTAGACATACAGCTTTATAATATTCTGGGACAGAACGTCGGTACCGTTTTTAATGAAATGATGCTTGAAGGTTCCGCTGAAATAAATATACGAGAGCGCATGCCCAAACAACTATCGACCGGTAAGTACATTTATCGTATTAGTGTACAGAACCAAAAAATGAGTAAAACGGTTATGGTAGCTTAAACTGTTTCTCCACTATGTACTTGACCTTCGGTCGTATTTTTTGATACCCCGAAGGTTTTTTGTTTTTTAGCACACTACCCCATTCCCTCGGCATAAAATCTTTATTTTTGTAGTTTAATTTAATTTGATGTCCGATATAAAATCACCCTCCCGCTTTACCATTACGGCAGCATTGCCCTACACCAACGGCCCAATACATATCGGCCATTTGGCAGGGGTTTATGTCCCCGCCGATATTTACGCCCGCTATCTACGTTTAACGGGAAAAGATATTGTTTTTGTTTGCGGCAGCGATGAACATGGTGTTGCTATTTCCATGAAAGCAAAAAAGGATGGTGTTACTCCTAAAGAAATTATTGATAAATATCATTCCATCATTAAACAATCCTTCATGGAATTTGGGATTACATTTGATAATTATTCCCGGACTTCAGCACCTGTACACCATCAAACGGCTTCTGAATTCTTTTTAAACCTTTACAAAAAAGGGGATTTTATTGAGGAGACCACGGCACAATTATATGACGATAAGGCACAACAGTTTTTGGCGGATCGTTTTGTAGTTGGTACCTGTCCCAAATGTGGTAATGAAGAAGCCTATGGCGATCAGTGTGAAAATTGCGGATCCTCTTTGAATGCAACGGACTTGATAAATCCGAAATCGACCATAACAGGAACGGTACCTACCACCAAGGAAACAAAGCATTGGTTTTTACCTTTGGACAGATATGAAGGTTTTTTAACCGATTGGATCTTAAAAGGACATAAAAATGATTGGAAGTCGAATGTTTACGGTCAATGTAAATCATGGATCGATGGAGGATTGGAACCAAGGGCGGTCACACGCGATTTGGATTGGGGAATTCCCGTACCGCTAGAAGGGGCAAAAGGCAAAGTGCTTTATGTTTGGTTCGATGCCCCCATCGGCTATATCTCGGCAACAAAAGAATGGGCAGCACGTGAAGGCAAGAATTGGGAACCCTATTGGAAAGATAAGGATACGAAGCTTGTTCATTTTATAGGAAAGGATAATATTGTTTTCCACTGCATCATCTTTCCATCCATGCTTAAGGCCGAAGGAAGTTTTATTTTACCTGAAAACGTACCTGCCAACGAATTTTTGAATTTGGAAGGAAATAAACTTTCCACCTCTAAAAACTGGGCGGTTTGGCTGCATGAGTACTTGATTGATTTCCCAGAAATGCAAGATTCTTTGCGCTATACATTAACCGCAAACGCTCCAGAAACTAAGGATAATGATTTTACATGGAAAGATTTTCAGGCCCGGAATAATAACGAACTGGTAGCTATTTTGGGTAATTTTATTAATCGGGTGGTCGTTCTGACACACAAATATTATGATGGACAAGTGCCCCCACCAGATGACTTTACCGAAGTAGATACACAAACGTTAGGGCAACTCAGAAAATACCCTGAGATTATTTCTAGCTCCATTGAGCGTTATCGATTCAGGGAAGCGGGACAAGAGTTAATGAACTTGGCCCGTTTGGGCAACAAATATTTGGCCGATGCAGAACCTTGGAAAGTCATTAAAGACGATGAAGAACGTGTAAAGACCATTATGTTCGTGGCTTTACAAATTGCAGCTGGTTTGGCCGTTTTGAGCGAACCCTTTTTACCGTTTACCGCTATCAAGCTTCAAAATTTGCTCAATGTCAGCCTGAGCGCAGTCGAAGGCTTAAGTTGGTCTGATATTTCAACAAAAGAAACCCTATTACCTGCCAACCACCAAATCGAGCAAGCTGAACTGCTCTTTCGAAAAGTGGAGGATGCCGAAATCCAAGCCCAATTGGATAAATTGGAAGCCACCAAAAAAGCCAACGATAACACAAACAAAAAACTAATGACCCAAAAAGACACGATTACCTTTGATGATTTCTCTAAATTGGATATGCGGGTTGGCACCATAATCGAAGCGGAAAAAATGGCCAAAGCTAACAAATTACTGGTGCTAAAGGTAGATATCGGTTTGGATGTACGTACTATTGTTTCGGGGATTGCAGAAAGTTTTACTCCTGAAGAGATTATCGGAAAAAAAGTAACTGTGTTGATCAACTTGGCCCCAAGGGCACTGCGTGGTGTGGATAGTGAA
>JBBSKR010000068.1:0-16855 GCA_038256135.1 Flavobacteriales bacterium
GACGGGGCCCACCCCTTACCATTCCGAACAGGGAAGTTAAGACCGTTTGCGCCGATGGTACTGCTATACCAAGTGGGAGAGTAGGTAGCCGCCTTTTTCGAAAGCCCCTTACAGGAATGTAAGGGGCTTTTTTTATGGAATCATTTTTGGTATTGCTCGCCGGGGGAAAACCGTTCGACAGAATGAGGAATAAACGCTATACAGATGGATTATAAATTATGGTATGTTAAATAGTACAGCTATTAAACAAAGAAACCCAGCTAATATTAGCTGGGTTTCTTTGTTTGTAAATTACTGTTGTCCGGTAAACTTTCTTTAAATCCGTATCAACCCCCACCTTTATTAAATTCACGTTAAACTTAAAGACAAGACCATGCTTTTTTCAAATCTTGTAGACATTGCGAAACATCAGAAAATATTTCATCGGTAATACTGATGTTCAATAAATTACAATACAGTCTATTGTACTGCGTCCTTAAGCCCCGAGATTTCGGTGTCCTTAGTCTTTAACCGGACACTATACTGTTTGTAAATATTAAGTATAGACCTAAACCCTAGGCAAATCGCCATCGCCTTTTAATGGCAACGCTGTTTCTCCCATTAAATACTTATCTACATGATATGCTGCTTGCCTACCCTCAGATATGGCCCAAACAATAAGGGATTGACCTCTTCTTTGGTCACCGGCAACAAATACACCAGGTACATTGGACTGGTAGTTAACCTCTGATGCTTTGATATTGGTTCGGGTATCCATTTCTAGCCCTAATTGCTGTGCTACCGTATCTTCTGAACCTGTAAAGCCTAAGGCCAAAAGTGCCAATTCACATTTCCATTCTTTTTCCGTGCCTTCTACTTCTTTCAATTGTGGGCGTTGTCCGGGAGATGTAATCCATTCTACTTCAGATGTAATCAAACCCTTCAAATTACCATCTGCATCTCCAATAAATTTCTTGGTTGAAATACTGAAAAAGCGTTCGGCCCCTTCTTTGTGGGAAGAACTCGTCCGCAATCTCATGGGCCAAAATGGCCAAGGTTGACCTTCAGGTCTATCGGTGGTGGCCATGGGCATGATTTCAAAATTAGAAACCGATGCAGCTCCTTGACGAAATGAAGTTCCGATACAATCGGAACCAGTATCACCACCTCCAATAACGACAACATCTTTTCCAGTTGCTTTAATTTCTTCACCAAGTTCTTTAATACCATCAACCCTCTTATTGTTTTGGCCAAGAAAGTCCATAGCTTGAACCACTCCCTTTAAATCAGCTCCTTCAATGGGTAATTTTCTTTTAATTGTGGCTCCCCCGGTCAGGACAATAGCATCAAAATCAGCTTTCAAGGTATCGGCCTTAATGTCTACACCTATATGGGTACCGCAGGAAAATAAAATGCCTTCTTCCTCTAGTACTTTCAATCTTCGATCTATAACGGTTTTTTCCATTTTAAAATCGGGAATACCATACCGCAACAGTCCACCTGGTTTTTCGTCACGTTCAAAAACGGTAATCTCATGTCCGGCCCTATTTAGTTGTTGTGCGGCAGCGAGACCTGCAGGTCCGGATCCCACTATGGCAATCTTTTTACCTGTCCTGTTTGCTGGAGGTTTTGCGGCAATCCAACCTTTCTCAAAAGCGGTCTCAACGATATTTTTCTCAATATTTTCTATGCTAACGGGATCTTCGTTGATACCCAATACACATGCCTCCTCACAGGGTGCAGGGCATAATCTACCGGTAAATTCCGGGAAATTATTGGTAGAATGCAATATTTCACTTGCCATTTCCCATTTGCCACGATAAACAGCATCATTAAAGTCGGGAATCAAATTTCCTAACGGACATCCGCTGTGGCAAAACGGAATGCCACAATCCATGCAGCGTGCACCCTGTTCCTTTATTTCCTTTTCTGGCATTGGAATAGTGAATTCACTGTAATTTTTTACCCGCTCCTCAATGGAAGCATAGTTCTCAACTTTCCTATCGAATTCCAAAAATCCTGTTGTCTTCCCCATATTCCGATTTTAAATTGTTTGTAAATTTTCTTCTTCCAAGCGTATTAAGGCTTGTCTATATTCTTCAGGGAACACCTTAATGAATTTGGGTAAATAAGATTCCCAATTCTCCAAAATACGTTGCGCTAATGGGCTAAGGGTAGCATTATAATGACTTTCTATTAAATCTTTTAATGCTTTTATGTCGGAATCCTCTGTAACATCCAGAAGATTTAACCCTTCAAGACTGCATCTTTGTTTAAAGGTTTTGTTTTGATCCAAAACGTAAGCAATACCGCCGCTCATTCCTGCCCCAAAATTCCGTCCCACTTCACCTAAAATAACAGCAATACCCCCTGTCATATATTCACAACCGTGATCTCCTATACCCTCTACCACCGCTTTGGCTCCAGAATTACGTACACAAAAACGTTCACCGGCCTTACCATTTATATATGCCCTACCCGCGGTAGCACCGTAAAGGGTCACGTTGCCGGTAATAACATTGTCTTCTGGAACTATAGTGGATTTTTCGGGAACTTTGATTACCAGTTTTGCACCGGAAAGTCCTTTTCCCAAATAATCATTGGTGTTTCCATTGACGACCATGGTTAACCCCCTAGTTGCAAAGGCACCAAAACTCTGGCCTGCAGAACCCGTAAAATTAAGACGCAAGGTATTTATAGGTAACCCTTCTGCTCCGTACGTTTTGGAAATTTCATTACTAATGATTGCCCCAACTGCCCGATCTGTATTACAAATTGGATAGTCCAAGGTCAATTTTTCCTTTCTATATAGAGAGGGATTTGCTTTGGCGATGATGTCAAATTCTATTGACTTATCTATATTATGCTTTTGTTTTTCAGTATTGTAGAATTTTGTTCCCTTCGGAACATCGACTTGATGCAGAATAGGAGTTAAATCAATACCTGCAGCCTTGTAATGTTCAATTGCTTTATTCCGATCTAATTTTTGGACTTGGCCGACCATTTCATTCATGGTTCTAAAGCCTAATTGAGCCATGATTTCACGCAATTCCTGCGCCACGAAATACATGTAGTTGACCACGTGCTCGGGTTTCCCTTCAAACTTTTTTCTTAGTTCCGGATTTTGAGTAGCTATTCCAACCGGACACGTATTCAAATGGCATACGCGCATCATAATACAGCCTGAAGCAACCAAGGGAGCGGTTGCGAATCCAAATTCTTCGGCACCCAATAAGCAGGCCACCGCCACATCCCTTCCGGTCTTCAGCTGTCCATCACATTCAAGAACGATCCTATTTCTCAAATCATTCAAAACCAATGTTTGTTGCGCCTCGGCAATACCAAGTTCCCATGGAAGTCCGGCATGTTTTAACGAAGTTAAAGGAGAAGCTCCTGTTCCGCCATCAAAACCGGATATTAGTATAACATCGGCTTTTGCCTTTGAAACACCTGCCGCAACGGTACCTACACCTACCTCTGAAACTAATTTTACATTGATCCTAGCTTTTCTATTCGCTGATTTTAAATCGTAAATCAGTTGTGATAAATCTTCTATGGAATAAATGTCATGATGTGGGGGTGGGGAAATTAAGCCTACCCAAGGTGTTGAATTTCGGGTTTTCGCTATTTCCGGATTTACTTTTGGTCCCGGTAATTGACCGCCTTCTCCTGGTTTGGCACCTTGTGCCATTTTAATTTGAATTTCCTTTGCGTTGGTCAAATAATTAGAGGTTACTCCAAATCTGCCGGAGGCGACTTGCTTAATAGCGCTGTTTCTCCAATCGCCGGTTGCATTTTTGTAAAATCGTTCTTCCTCTTCACCACCTTCGCCAGAATTACTTTTACCACCAATACGATTCATGGCAATGGCCAAATTTTCGTGGGCTTCCTTACTTATAGATCCATAGGACATGGCCCCGGTTTTGAATCTTTTTACAATTTCTGTCCAAGGTTCCACTTCATCCAGCGGAATAGGGTCATAGTTTGAGAATTCAAATAAGCCCCGTATGGTCATTAGGTTGTGAGATTGTTCGTTGACCATTTCGGAATACTCTTTATAAGTATCCGGTTCGTTGTTACGTACTGCTTTTTGAAGTTTAGCTATGGATAATGGATTGAACATATGTTTTTCACCATCTCTTCTCCATCGATACTCACCACCAATCTCTAAATCTAAAGTACCAGCTACTTCTTTTTTATTGAATGTCTTGTGATGACGTAAGGCAATTTCCTTTTCTATTTGATATAAACCGATACCTTGAATCCGAGTTGGGGTATTGGGGAAATATTTTTCAACTACTTTGGTGTTGATACCGATGCACTCAAAAAGCTGGGATCCACGATAGGAGTTAAGGGTAGAAATACCTATTTTGTTCATCACCTTAAGAATGCCTTTTCCAATGGCTTTGTTATAGTTTTTAATAGCTTCATCGAACGATATTTCTGTAATATCATGCTCTTCGATTTGCTCGGCTATTATTTCATTTACCAGATAAGGATTGATGGCACTGGCCCCAAATCCAAATAAAAGTGCGAAGTGGTGCACTTCCCTAGGTTCTGCTGATTCAATGATAACACTCGCTTTCGAACGTTTCCCTAGTTTTTGTAGGCCACTGTTTACAAAAGAGCATGCTAACAAAGCAGGGATAGGTGCCATATTTTCATTGACACTTCTATCAGATAATATAATAATGTTGGTGTCTTCATCAATCGCCTTGGAGGCTTGGTCTAGAACGGCTTGTAAAGCATCTTCCAGCCCATTGTGCCCTTGTTGGATGGTATATAAAATTGGAATGGAAACCACTTTATAGTCTGGGCTTACATCGTAATTTTTTATCTTATCCAAATCTTCTTTTGAAATAACAGGATTTTGGATCTTCAATTTTCTACAGTGAAGTTCCGAAAATTCAAAAATGTTATGGTCGCTACCTAAGGTCAGGCTAATATCTGTAATCAGTTCCTCTCGAATCCCGTCCAAAGGGGGGTTGGTGACCTGTGCGAACAATTGTTTGAAGTAATTGTAGATCAATTGAGGTCGTTGTGATAAAACGGCAATAGGTGTATCTGAACCCATGGAACCTATTGGTTCTTTACTTGTTTTGGCCATAGGTAAAACTATGGTGTTGATATCCTCTAACGTATAACCGAAAACGGATTTCATTTTATCAAGGGTCTCTTCCCCTAAAAATAAAGGGCAGTCATTGTAGGGGATGTCCTTTAAATGAACCAAGTTGTCCTTTAACCATTTTTTATAAGGGTATTGTTGTGCTATTTTTTCTTTTATCTCCTCATCGTTGATTATTCTACCCTCTTCCATGTTCACCAAAAACATTTTCCCTGGTTCCAATCGGCCGTGAAATTCCACGTTTTCCGGAGCAATCTCAACAACTCCAGTTTCCGAGGACATGACTACATAGTCGTCTTTGGTTACAGAATATCGGGAAGGTCTAAGGCCATTTCGGTCCAAAACCGCACCGATAAAGTTACCATCGGTAAATGGTATGGAGGCGGGACCATCCCAAGGTTCCATCATACACGAATGAAATTCGTAAAAGGCCTTTTTTGCCTCAGACATTTCCGTATTCTTTTCCCAAGCTTCTGGAACAAGTATCATCATTACTTCTGGTAATGATCTGCCGGTCATCAACAATAACTCCACAACCATATCCATGGTGGCAGAATCAGATTTTCCAGGTAAAATAATGGGAAGTACATTTTTTATCTCTTCGCCGAAAATTTCACTCTTCAACAATTCTTCCCTAGAAAACATTCTGGATACATTACCTCTAAGGGTGTTTATTTCACCGTTGTGGCACATGTATCTAAAAGGCTGTGCCAGATCCCAAGTAGGAAAAGTGTTGGTGGAGAATCGTTGATGTACCAAGGCCAATCTGGTTACCACTCTTGAATCCATTAAATCTGAATAGTATAGACTGATGTCCAAAGGCATCAATAATCCTTTAAAGATGATAATTTTGGTTGATAGACTGGGTACGTAAAAAAACTTACTTTCCGATAATTTGGATTTAATAATAGTATGTTCCGTAACTTTTCTTGCAATAAATAGTTTAAGATTGAAGTCAAAGTAATTTTGTTCCGAATTTTCCTTCGCTACAAAAATTTGCTTGACAAAGGGTTCGGTTTCTGTAGCTATTCTACCGGGCACTGATCTGTTGACAGGTACATCTCGCCATCCTAATAGCCTCAATCCCTGTTTTTTGATGTTTTCCTCAAAAACGGAAATGCAGAAATCACGTTGATTCTCCTTTCTTGGAAAAAAAATATTACCAACCGCATAGTCCCCTGGCTTAGGCAAATCAAAGCTGCATACGGCTTGAAAGAAATCATGGGGAATATCTATAAGAATCCCTGCTCCATCACCGGTTTTACCGTCGGCACTTACAGCCCCTCTATGTTCTAGGCGTTCCAAAATTTCCAACGCCTTATGAATGATGTCATTGGATTTTTTTCCTTTGAGGCTACAAATAAAACCAGCCCCGCAGTTATCGTGTTCAAATTCCGGTAGATATAATCCTTGCTTCTTCAATGTCATCTTTATGGTATTTACTCAAAAATATCAATTATTGTGAATTAAATTCAATGATTTAGGTAGTTTCGAAGAAGAAATTCAACGAATTGAATAAAATCATAAAATATCACTAATTAGAAATTTTTGTCTAGTTCAATTTATCAGATTGATAAATTTAAGAGTAAAGGAATCATATACAATGAATAAATAGGGGGTAAAAGGTAAGAACGACCAGTTTATAACACTTAGACCCTACTTTGTGGTCCGAATAACAAATTAGTCTACCATATATAATAGTATTACCCCTGTAATGAATAGGGGTGAATAAAAATGTTGCCTGAATTACTTTAAAATACTTCTGGAAATTACAATTTTTTGTATTTCTGAAGTGCCTTCGTAGATCTGTGTAATTTTAGCATCACGCATCAATCGTTCAACATGGTAATCTTTCACGAAACCATTCCCGCCATGTATTTGAACGGCTTCAACCGTAGTTTCCATCGCCACCTTGGAGGCATATAATTTTGCCATTGCGCCAGAAAGGTCGTAGTCGTTGCCGTTATCTTTATCTATAGCTGACTGGTATACTAATAGTCGGGCAGCTTGAATTTCTGTATGCATGTCGGCCAGTTTGAAAGCGATGGCTTGATGATTGCTTATCTCGGTGCCAAAAGCTTTTCGTTCCTTTGAATATTTTAAGGCCATTTCGTAAGCTCCTGCAGCGATTCCCAAGGCTTGTGCCGCAATACCTATACGGCCTCCTGCCAAAGTTTTCATAGCAAATTTAAAACCGAAGCCATCTGCTCCTATCCTATTTTCCTTAGGCACTTTTACATCATTGAAAATAAGGGAATGGGTATCGCTACCTCGTATGCCCAATTTATTTTCCTTTGGTCCAATTTCAAAACCTTCCGCTCCTTTTTCAACAATTAGCGCATTGATTCCACGATGTTTTTTTTCTTTATCCGTTTGGGCAATAACCAAGTAAACGCTTGCAGAACTTCCATTGGTTATCCAGTTTTTAGTTCCGTTTAATATATAATGATCACCCTTGTCAATTGCCGTTGTTTTTTGAGAGGTTGCATCACTGCCCGCTTCCGGTTCAGAGAGGCAAAAAGCCCCTAGAATCTCTCCAGTGGTTAGTTTTGTGAGATATTTTTCCTTCTGTTCCTCCGAGCCAAACTGTTCCAGCCCCCAGCAGACCAATGAATTGTTGACCGATACGATGACGGAAGTGGAGGCGTCTATTTTGGATAATTCCTCCATAGCCAGAACATAGGATAGTGTATCTAAACCACTACCGCCGTATTTTGGATCTACCATCATGCCCAAAAATCCTAATTCACCCAGTTTTTTCACTTCTTCCGTTGGAAAACGTTGGGCGTCATCACGCTCAATTACTTCCTGTAAGAGTTCTGTACGGGCAAAATCTCGAGCAGCTTGTTGAATAAGTTTTTGTTCTTCGGTCAAAGAAAAATCCATATGATATCCTTAAATATTAGTTGTCAAAGATAAAGATATACTATTGGAAATGGGATCTTAAATGAAAGCTTTATGTGATCAACAAGAGGGATTTTCAGTTTTATATTTTTTACTTTTATCCAAATTATTTTAAGGGTTGCATTAAATTGGCGGTCTAAACAACGAGTGCATATTATATCGATTAGGTTTAAGCATTTGGGTGTTAGCTAATTTCATCAATATTATCAAAACATTAGGAATTCATAGACAAATTTAAATATCTTTAGATAATTTCAAGTTTTTGGAATTTGAACCTATATTTGACACAATATAAGTAGTCATTAATAAAACCAACTAATATGGAAACCATTATCATCATTGTTTTTTTGGCGGGATATCTGGCCATTACCTTAGAGCACAATCTTAAAATAGATAAATTGATTCCTGCCTTGGCCATGATGGCCATATTGTGGGCGTTGATTGCGTTAGATATAGATAGCTTTACCAATTGGTTTGACTCTGCCAAACAAGGTCTAGTTGAAGGATTTTCAGCAATGGACCATGAAGGTAGAATGCATATGATGGAAGAGTCCTTGTTACATCATTTAGGTAAGACCGCTGAGATTCTGTTTTTCTTGCTTGGGGCCATGACCATTGTAGAAATTATTGATTATTTTGATGGATTTGCTACTATAAAGGGCTTTATCAAAACAAGGGATAAAGGAAAATTACTATGGCTGTTTTCTATTCTAGCATTTATTTTGTCAGCTATTATAGATAATCTAACGGCAACAATAGTATTGATAACAATACTTCAAAAGGTCATAAAGAGTAGGGAGACCAAGCTATGGTTTGCCGGTATGATTATTATAACGGCAAATGCTGGCGGCGCATGGTCGCCCATTGGGGATGTAACTACCACGATGCTCTGGATTGCTAACAAGGTGAGTGCTTCCCAATTGGTGATACATGTTTTACTTCCCTCGATAGTTTGTATGTTAGTTCCTGTTTTGATAGCAGGTAGGTTTAATGTATTTAGGGGTCCAATCGATGGTGAATTGGAAAATGAGAGTTCAAAATCAAAATACGGAGGCACAATGTTGTATTTGGGTCTTGGCGCCATTTTGTTTGTGCCAATCTTTAAGACAGTGACTCATTTGCCACCCTATGTGGGAATGATGTTGTCTTTGGCGGTCGTTGCAACCTTTGCTGAAATCTATAGTAATAAAAAGTTCAGCATTACCACCGTGGATGCAGGGGAACACGAAAGTGAGGGACACCATAGCCCGGTGCATCGTTCATTGTCTAAAATAGAATTGCCTAGTATACTGTTTTTCTTAGGTATCTTGTTGGCCGTTGCGGCCATGGAATCATTAGGAATATTGTTCAATGCGGCCGGTGCATTGAACGAAGCCATACCCAATACGGATATAGTAGTAATATTGTTTGGGTTGGGCTCTGCGGTTATAGATAATGTGCCCTTGGTTGCGGCAAGTATGGGAATGTTTGGGGAGCCAATGGATAGTCCGCTCTGGCATTTTATAGCCTATTCGGCAGGTACAGGGGGTAGTATGTTAATAATTGGTTCTGCTGCAGGGGTAGTCGCCATGGGGATGGAAAAAATAGATTTTTTCTGGTACTTGAAAAAAATAGCTTGGTTGGCTTTTGTAGGTTTTATTAGTGGTGCGGGTGTTTTCATCTTATTGAGAGATTTTGTCCTTCACGGATAATTTAATCGACAAATCACCGTTATAAAGGCAAATTCAATACTTAAAGAACACTATGTTATTATATCAGGATTTAGCTCAAGATGCGAGCGGTGAAATGATGTCTGAAGAGAAGACACTTTCAGTTATAGATTTAATCTTTAATGGAGGTGCCGGCAGTGTGATTATTATTTCAGTGCTCTTCATCATGTTGGGTGTTGCCCTTTATATTTATTTTGAACGTCTTTTAGCGGTAAATGCCGCATCCAAAATAGACAAGAACTTCATGTACCAAATACGGGATTATGTGACCACGGGAAAGTTGGAGGCCGCCAAAATTTTGTGTGCGCAAACCGATTCACCCGTTGCTAGATTAACTGAAAAAGGGATTTCCCGCATTGGCAAACCCTTGGATGATATCAATACCGCAATTGAAAATGCAGGCACCCTAGAAGTTTATAAATTGGAAAAAAACGTTAGTGTATTGGCAACTGTTGCCGGTGCCGCTCCAATGATCGGATTTTTGGGAACGGTTATAGGTATGATCTTAGCCTTTCATGAAATGGCAAGTAGTGGCGGTCAGGCAGAGATGGGCGCATTGGCCTCAGGTATATACACGGCCATGACCACAACGGTTGCAGGACTTATCGTCGGTATTATTGCTTATATCGGTTATAACCATTTGGTTAACCGTACGGATAAGGTGGTTCATAAAATGGAAGCCAACGCTGTTGAATTCCTGGATCTATTAAACGAACCACTTTAATTTTTCAATATGAAATTAAAAGGGAGAAATAAGATCAGCCCAGACTTTAGCATGGCTTCAATGACGGATATCGTATTCTTGTTATTGATATTTTTCATGTTAACGGCAAACTCGCCAAATGCACTTGATTTGTTATTGCCTAAGGCTAAAGGTAAATCGACGAATGCCCAGAACGTATCGGTAAGTATCGATAAGAATCTGCAATATTTTGTGAATAACGAAAGAATTAACGGACAATACATTGAAATTGAATTAAAAAAAGCCCTAGAAGGTCAAGATAATCCCACTATTATCCTGAGAGCGGAAGAGAGCGTAGCTATCAAAGAAGCGGTTAACGTAATGGATATCGCCAATAGAAATAGTTACAAGGTTATTTTGGCAGTAAGGCCCAATTAAATGGCGTTTTTAGATACGAGACACAAGAAAAAATCCATGACACTTACAACGCTGTTGTTAAGTGCGCTCTTGTTGGTCTTATTTTATATCGGTCTTACCTATATGGAACCGCCAATTGAAAATGGTATTTCGGTCAATTTCGGTACCACCGATTTTGGAAGCGGTCAAGTGCAGCCAAAAGAAAAGATTCGTTCAGAACCTTTAGATACTCCACCAGTAGAACCTACAAAACAAGAAATGGCGCAGGCCGTTGAAGAACCGGAAGAAGAGGTAGTCGAAGAAGTAGCGGAGAAAGAAGCCCCATCTGAAAAGGTATTGACCCAGGAAAGTGAGGAATCAATCAAAATAAAACAGGCTAAGGAAATTAAGAAAAAGGCAGATGCAGCTGCTGCTGCGGTAAAAAGAAAAGCCGAAGAAGCGGAAAGTAGAGCAAAGGCGGAAGCAGCGCAGATAGCGCAGCAAAAACGAGATGCAGAGGATAAGGCTAGACAGGAGCAAGAGGCCAAAAAGAAAAGGTTGGACGAAATGATGGGAGGATTGAATAAATCCGACGGAACGGCATCAGGCAGTGAGGGTGATGACAATAGAGCCGGGGATAAAGGGCGGCCGGATGGAGACCCTTATGCTACCAGCTATTATGGAAGCCCAGGTTCCGGTAGTGGAACAGGCGGATATGGCCTAAATGGAAGGTCTCTCGTGAACAAGGGGAAAGTACAGCAAGAATGTAACGAATCTGGTACGGTTGTCGTAAAAATTGTGGTCGATAGAAACGGCAAGGTTATTAGCGCAGAGCCAGGAGTTAGGGGTACTACCAATAACAATCCGTGTTTGTTGGAACCAGCAAAAAAGACTGCATTTATGCACAAGTGGAATTTAGATAATAATGCCCCCAATCAACAAGTTGGTTTTGTCGTCGTTAATTTCAAACTTGGGGAGTGACCTATAAAACGACGTTGGATTGGATGTTTGCACAACTTCCAATGTATCAAAACAAAGGGAAATCTGCTTTCAATGCCAAATTGGACGGTATTTTATCCTTTGTCGATCATTTAAACAATCCACAGAAAAAATTCAAAACTATCCATATAGCCGGAACGAACGGTAAAGGTTCCAGTAGCCATATGCTGGCTTCTATTTTGCAAGAAGCGGGCTATAAAGTTGGCCTGTATACCTCACCACATTTAAAGGATTTCAGGGAGCGAATACGCATCAACGGAAAAATGATTGCAAAAAAGGATGTCGTTGAGTTCATACAAGATAACAATTCTTTCTTGGAGGTGAATAGCTTGTCTTTTTTTGAAATGACCGTTGGAATGGCCTTTTCATATTTCGCGAGTAAACAAGTGGATATTGCCGTAATCGAAGTTGGATTGGGTGGTCGTTTGGATTCAACCAACATAATTACACCAGAAGTGTGTTTGATAACCAACATAGGTTTTGACCATACCGATATGTTGGGCGATACCTTGGTTAAAATAGCAATGGAAAAAGCGGGTATAATAAAAGAGAATACACCTGTGGTAATCAGTGAATTTAACGAGGAAACTGCTCCTATATTCAGGAACAAGGCAAAAGAATTGAAAGCTCCGATTATGTTTGCTGAAGACCGGATTTTCCCAGGTTATAAAATGGGTTTGCTTGGGTTTTATCAGAAAAAAAACATCAAAGGGGTACTAGCTGTTCTGGAGCAGCTTGAAACATTTAACATTTCCCAAGATCAAATTGCCCAGGGATTGGACAATGTGGTGGAAAATACCGGATTGATGGGCCGTTGGCAACAAATAGGAAGTAAACCAACCATCATTTGTGATACTGCCCATAATAAGGAAGGCTTGTCCATTGTTTTGAATCAAGTTCTGGAGCGATCATTCGACAAACTTCATTTTGTAATTGGTTTTGTAAAGGATAAGGATATAATTGGCATACTTCCATTATTTCCTAAGAACGCATCATATTATTTGTGCAAACCCAAAATAGCCAGGGGTTTGGATGAAAAAATACTGTGTGAAATTTTCCTACAACATGGTTTTGAAGCTAATTCATATACCTCTGTATCCAAAGCGTTTAAGATGGCGAAAAACCATGCGGGAAATGACGATTTTATTTATGTTGGTGGTAGTAATTTTGTGGTAGCCGAAGTTCTTTGATTTTTTGTTGAATTTTCTTTTGGAGAATGCAAAACTATTATATATTTGCAAACCTTTTGGGGCTCTTAGCTCAGCTGGTTCAGAGCACCTGCCTTACAAGCAGGGGGTCACTGGTTCGAACCCAGTAGGGCCCACGGTAACAGATAAAGACCTTTCAAGAGATTGAAAGGTTTTTTCTTTTTAGACCAGTACAACATCTGTACAACAAATCAACTTTCTTTTGCTTTCATTTATCCCTATCTTGATAAGGTGGAACGATTAGGCAACATATTGGCCAGGTGGCTATATCAAAGCAGAAGGAATCTGAAACACCTTCTGCTAAAGCATGGCGTATTGACCACGAACGGACTTTCCGCCTTCGTCATACTCATTTTTGGTATTGCACCGTTGACACTGTATTTTCTAATTTCCGGATCCAGTTACTCAATGGAAAAAATTTTTGCGAGCTACCTTTTCGTTACGCTATTGTTCGCTTTGGCCATATTGATAGTGATCACCTGGTTTAAATCCAATGAACTCTTCAAAAGCAACGTGCATGGATTCAACTTTTTGCAGTTTGAATTGGCCCGTCCTCAAAATGGACCTTAAACCAGTAGTCGGATGAAGAAAGTAGGCGGCCGTTGTAAGTTCCGTTCCACATGGAATTTTCGGTTGATAGTTGCTTTAACATTTTCCCGTAGCGATCAAATATTTCAATCGTATATTTTTCTTCCGTCAATCCAATAAGCTGCCATGTATCATTGACCCCATCGCCGTTGGGTGTGAAAAATCGCGGGAAATCAATAATTGAGAATTTTTCTTCGAGAATTCCTCAACCATTTATTTCTCTGGCATATATAGTATGGAATCCTCCAATGATATCTCTAAAAACATTACTCAACTGAAAATCGATTCCATCCAGTGAATATTCGTATTGCCTATTTGACGCCATATTCAAGGAAACTACATTGTCACCGTCCCATCCTTCCGTTTCTAGCCTAAATTCTGTTATTGGAAATACGTCGATTACTGAAACAGCTAAATTCGACGAGTCATTCTTATAAGACTGTATACGATTATCCTCCTAGATACTGCTCGATTTTTTCGACCTTTTGGGGTTCTATATCACTTTTATTTATGTAGAATTCGTTAGTCAGAAGTATTCCTTTTGAGTTCTTTTCGTTCACCTTCCACAATAGACCTTTTCCATTAATTACACTACCTCCCGTATAAACTAACATATGACTAACGAACAAATCCTTTTCTAATGGTTGAACTTGCAAGGAAAATTGCGAATAAGAAGTTTGATTTTTTTCATTAAATTCAGAAATTAAATAGTTTTCCGTTTTGTTTAATCTCCCTATACCCTCGAAATTAGTATTATTAATCTTAAGTTTTATTTCCCCCAGCTCATTTATAACATGAAAAGTAATGGGAATGAGATACTGATTCCTATCTAAATAATACCCTCTATAACTACCAATCAAAAAATTAATTATCTCCAAGCGATTGATTGAAACGGATAAGTCAGAATCCTTATGGGGCAAAATACCGTCTACTTCTAATCTTTGCGAATAAAGGTGATGATGAAATATTGGGTTTATCTCATCAGTTCTTACTTTTTCATTCTGCGCTTCCGCATTGACTACCTCTTCAAAAATGAGTTTGCCTATCACGGGATTATTACTTCTACCAAAACCACAATAAGCGCCTAAGAGCAGAGGTTTATTATTCATATTATTACCATAAAACAAATTGACAAAACATTCTTTATTCAAACTGGAATCTTCTTTGCTAAAATAAAAAGATAAAGCACTACCTCCCGTTGGAATGCATTTCCCAAAATAACTATATATAGTAGGCTCTTTGTCTCTTTCCCAATATAAGATTTCCCAAGAGGCAGATCTCATTTGATATATTGTGAACTTTGATTTGATGTAATACTGCCTATCCTCGACATAGTAACCTACATAGTATAGCACGTTCTCATTCTGAACGGAGCCTTCCAGTATTGCTTGCTCTACTTCCCTAACATCGGCACTGATGTACGTGGAATTCTGGAGATAATCATTATAGTCTTTGTAGCCCGCTGCTGTTATTAAAATTGTTAAGTAGTCTCTTCTTATCTTAACTTTTGTCTTGTGACCGGCGTCTATTTCTCTCTTTTTATTATATAAATATTTCCCATTGATCCATTTGCCCGTCTTCTCGGTGATAAAGCTTTTAAGATTTGCCCGCTCCTCATCATAATTACCAAAACCATATAGTTGGAAAACCGTTAAGGTTTTAAGCTCTATGGAATTACGCTGGGAAAAAAGCTCTAAAAGTTCCTTATGTAAACCAAGATAGAAATTATTTGTAAGTTCAATTCCTCTTGAAATCATGTCTTATATGCTTATAACAAGTTAATTATACTATAATTCCATTTAAATTCCTATTTTAAAAATTAAATATCAAGTTAACGGGAATAATTCCAGTTAACTTGAAATCTATATATATTGGCTAACGATAACTTAAGGAAAAACTAACAAACAACCCGATTATGAAAAAATTATTTTTATTCTTCGCTTTGCTCACACAAGTATGTTTTAGCCAACAATCAAAGGACATTGGGGGTATTATAGTTGACTCATCTGGAAATCCTATTGCAGGTGCGACAATAATTGAGAAATCAGACCCGACCAATGGGGTAATTTCTGATTTTGATGGTCAATTCGTTATATCGGTGGCAGAACCCTCCAAAGAATTGGAAGTGTCATTTTTAGGTTTTGAAGCAAAGGTGGTAACTATCAATGGTAATTTTATCAACATCAATTTAGACGAAGAGGCCAGTCAATTGGAGGGGGTTACTGTACAGGGCTTTACATCTGTCGCAAGTAAGGCACGTGTAAGGGCGCAAGCCATTCAAACCTTACCTGAGACCACAGTTGCTATCAATGCTGCTACAATTGAGGCCAATGGCATTGACAATATTCAATCGTTTACATCACAAATATCGAACGTTACTTTTACACAGGCACAGCAACCGGGTGTAAATTTTCTTACCGTTCGTGGAATTTCACAGATTAGAAATGCAGAATCTCCTGTCGCAGTAGTAATAGATGGTATGACATTGCCAGATGCAAGTGCAATGAATATGTCATTATACGATATTGAACTATTGGAATTTGTAAAAGGTCCCCAAGGTACATTGTATGGTAAAAATGCCATTGCAGGTGCCGTTAATATTGTAACAAAAGACCCGACAAACAAGAATAAAACTAAAGTCATGCTTACTGGTGGGAATGGCGGGTTATTTGGAGCTGGGTTATCTTCCTCAGGTGCTATTACCAAGAACAAGTTCTATTATAGTGTTACAGGTAGATATAGCAGTTTTGATGGCTTGATCAACAATACCTTTTTAAATCAAAAAGTAGATTTTTCCGAGGAAATTAATTTTAGGGGAAAATTAAAATATAGGTTTAGCCCAAGATGGTCTGCCGTCTTTGTCCAAGACAATTTTAAGATTGAAGCTGGGGGTAACTACTACGTAACCAAAACTGATATTTTTGACCCATCTATCCCTGTACTTGCGGATGATGACTATTCTAGCGAGCCATTTGGTGATATATTGGGAGATTCAGAACTTTCAAACTCATTGAGCAGCTTTAAAGTTGAAGGGTCGTTGAGTAAAGCAAAGTTTCAATCCGTTACCTCTTATAATGCTACACGACGATATTACATCGGGGAAAATGATGATTCTCAATATGCTTTTAGTAAGGTATCCCAGCAATCGGACTCAGATACGTTTAGCCAAGAATTTAGATTGACCTCAAACACTAATGAAGATGCTAAACTTAATTATACGGTCGGTACGTTGTACCAAAATAGTGATCGTTATTTAAACACTTCC
>JBBSKR010000069.1:0-16621 GCA_038256135.1 Flavobacteriales bacterium
ATTCTGATAGTAATCGTCCGGAAGGTCATATTTAATTAGATTGACCATGGAACTATTTACGGCACTATTGGTTTCCCACTGGCCTGGTAAACTCAAGATCTGATTGGTTTTTACTTTATCCAATTCCTCCTGTGTAACGGGTCTGTTAGTGATGAACTCAGAAATCTCCTTTCTCAACTCGGTAACGGATTCTGCGGTTTTGTCCGTTTGTACTGGGGCATACATAATAAAGGGTCGCTCTGCCTTAGTCCCCATAACAAAACCACTTGCGCCATAGGCCCAATGTTTATCTTCCCTTAAGTTCATATTGATTCTTGAGGTGAAATCACCTCCTAGAATACTCACCATTTGCTCTAAAGCAATTTGTGAGACATCACCATATTTCTCTGTAAGATGTCCTGCCAATATTACGGACTGATCAGATTCCGGACGATCCATCAAATACAGTGTGTTTTTTGAATTTACCTTTGGCGTATTGAACGTTATATTTGGCACATCCGCTTTCTTCCATTTACCGAAAGCTTTTTCCATTTTCGATTTCAATGCGGACATCTCTATATCTCCAGTTACTACCATAGTAGCATTATTGGGCCTTATCCATGTTTTATAAAATTCTTCTACATCTGCCTTTGTCAATTTTGAAACTGTTTCTTCGTATCCAGTACCGGTGTACGGATTGCTATACGGATGACCTTCCCCATACAAATACTTGTTCATGACCCTTAAGGCCATGGACATAGGTTGTGATTTTTCTTGTTTAATGCTATTGATCTGTTCACTCTTTAAACGTTCAAAATCCTTTTCCGGAAAAGCTGGATTAAGAACTACATCGGCAAATAAATCGATACTGGCATCCAAACTGGGCTTTAATGTGTTTAAATATACATTGGAGTTGTCTTGACTTGAATACGTATACAGACTCGCTCCCAATAATTGTAGTTTCTCATTGATTTCCAATGAATTCATTTCCTTGGTACCCTCGTCCAAAATATTCATGGCCAATGCAGCCGTACCAGCACTGGTCAAATAATCCGTTTTGTACCCTGCATCGAACATTAGGTTCATAACTACGGTAGGTACACCGGTTCGCTTTGCAAGTACGATATTCAGTCCATTCGATAATTTAGCCCTCTCCAGCTCTGGAAATTTGGAACTTTTTGCTTCGCCCAATTCAGGTAGTTTTGACCTATCAATAGGACTTTTTACAACTGAATATTCTGGGAACGGCTTACTAAGAAGAACATGCTTACCTTTCGTCAACCATTTTTTTGCAGAAGCCTGTACATCGGCAACTGTAGTATTATCTACATAGTCTAAAATCGTTTTATAGTAGGAAGCATCACCGAAGTAGGTCTCGTTGGACGCTAAAATATCAGACACTCCCCCGAAGCCCCCTATACGTTCCAAGCCTTTGATAAAACTAGAAAAATACGCCGCCTTGACCCTTTTCAGTTCACTTTCGGTTGGACCATTCTCAATTAATTTAGCTAGTTCCTCCTCCATTAGGGCTTTTACCTTATCTACGTCCCCACCTGGTTTTACATTGGCCCAAGTAACGAATTCACTAGCAATTTCACTTGAAGATTGAAAGGAAACCACCGAACTCGCCAATTGTTCATCATAAACCAATCTTTTATACAATCTTGAATTCTTTCCACTAGTGAGTATGGAGGCGATCAGGTCGAAATGGATGTCCTCCTTATTTCCGAATTCTGGCGTGTTCCATGCGAATAAAATACGGGCTTCCGGTACCCGATCCTCATAAACCTGATAACTGTCGTAGTCCTTACTAGGAATATTTACTTCTTGTCTTGTTACTGTTGGGCCGGAGGGAATATCTCCAAAATAATCCAAAACTTTTTTGTGGACTTCTTCGGCATTTACATCGCCTGCTACGGCTACCACGGCATTAGCAGTGCCATAATAGGATTTAAACCACTCTTGCACATCCTCTAAGGAAGCAGCATTTAAATCCTCCATTTCTCCTATGACCGTCCACGAATAAGGGTGTCCTTTAGGATACATGGCTTTGGTCAATAGATCCCATTGCTTGCCGTAAGGTTGGTTCTCCCCTTGTCTTTTTTCATTTTGCACAACACCTCTTTGCTCATCCAATTTCGCTTGGTCAATGGAACCGAGCAAATGGCCCATTCTATCAGATTCCAAGAAAAGCACTTGATCCAAAGCAGAGACCGGCACATTTTGAAAATAGTTGGTGCGATCCGTATTGGTCGTACCATTAAGATCTGTTCCGCCAATACGTTCCAATGCCTGAAAATAGTCATCATTGAAATTTTCACTACCATTGAACATGAGATGCTCAAATAAATGGGCAAAGCCACTTTTGCCCGGCTTTTCATTTTTTGACCCGACGTGGTACCAAACATTGACCGCAGCAATAGGTGCTTTATGGTCTTCGTGAACCAAAAGCGTCAACCCGTTCGGTAAAATGAATTTTTGATATGAAATATCAATTTGGTCTGGATTAAATTCAAATTCCTGTGCATTTTGCTTCGTTATTACGAACAAGGAAAGAAAAATAAGTAGCATTGTTTTTTTCATGATGAACTGTTTTTTTCGATTTGAGTAAAAATACTATTTCAAGAAATCACCTACAATATTTTAATTCGATTCTAGTTAAATAGCATTTAGGCGATTAACTTTCCAATAATTTTAATCTTTATAGGATATGAGAGAGAACCTTCCATTGCAATTTATTTTAAAAAAACAGTATGCCATAATGAATGCTTTATTATCCGAATTGGAGGGATACGCCAGCCTGAATTTTAAAGTAACCACAAATAATCAAACCTATGTATTGAAGGTATATTCTGAAACGAATCAAAATTTGGAATTGATTACTGCAGAGAATACCATCTTAAATACACTTTCCGATACCGAATTATCCTGCTCGAGAGTAATCCCAACCACGTCAGATGAATTTGAAGTTATCCTAGATGGGTATATATATCGTCTGCTAACCTATTTAGAGGGTGATTTTTTGGCCAATACGAAACATTCCCAAATTTTATTGGAATCATTTGGACGGTTTCTTGCTAAAATGAATCTCAGCTTATATCCGATTCATGACCCCATTGTAAAAGCAAAGGAAACACAATGGGATCTGAAACATTTCCAAAAAAACTGGAAATATTTAGAAGATATCCCGAATGCCAGTGACAGAAGTTTAGTGGAGTACTTTTGCATGCAGTTCAATGAACATATCGTTCCCATTCAATATGAATATAGACAGGGCATCATTCATAATGATGCCAATGACTGGAACGTACTGACCCAAAAAGGCGAAATATCAGGAATAATTGATTTTGGCGATATGTGCCATAGCTGGATGATAAATGAACTTGCTGTGGCCCTTACTTATGTATTGATGGATAAGGAAGATCCCATGATAATTGCTTCTAGCGTAATAAAGGAATATCATCATGTATTTCCATTAGAGTTGAAAGAATTGGATGCGCTGTATTACTTGATTGCGGCACGGTTATGCACTAGTGTCCTCAATTCTGCGCACGCCAAAAAATTGAAACCGAATTCCACTTATATCACCATTAGCGAAAAACCGGCATGGAACTTATTGTATACATGGCTGACCTTAAATCCTATTAAGGCAAAAAATACGTTTAGGGGCGCCTGTGGTTTTTCAAAATTAGTTGGGGGAAATCTTGAAAATCAACTACATCGTAGAAATAAAATTACCAGCGCATCCTTATCCTTAAGTTATAAGAAACCCATTCAAATGACTGGCGCAGCATTTCAATACATGTACGATTCTGATGGAAATACATTTTTGGATGCCTACAACAACATTATTCAAGTGGGTCATTGCCATCCTAAAGTTGTAAAAGCCGGGCAAAGAACAATGGCCAAACTAAATACAAATACCAGGTACCTTTACGATGAATTTTTATCCTATTCGGAAAAGTTACTGACCAAGTTCCCATCACAACTTAACAAGGTTTTTTTGGTGAATTCAGGTAGTGCAGCATCCGATTTGGCCATACGGATTGCCAAAACGCATACAGACAAGAGAAAAGTAATGGTTTTGGAACACGGTTACCATGGTAATACCCAAAACGGTATTGATATTAGCCATTATAAATACCATCATAAAGGTGGAACGGGGAAAAAACCCGATATTATAGAAATGCCGCTACCTAAAAGTTTTGGTTCAGGAATGAAATCAGAAGAAGATGTCGCCAACCATCATATGAAGTTGACCCAAGGGAAAATAGAATTAGATAAAGGACAGATTGCGGCATTTATTGCCGAACCGATAGTCGGTTGTGGCGGTCAAGTCCCTTTACCAAAAACGTATCTAAAAGGAATTTATTCAGAAATACGAAAACAGGGCGGGGTATGCATCAGCGATGAAGTACAAGTAGGTTTTGGTAGATTGGGCAATTATTTTTGGGGCTATGAAATGTACGACGTAGTGCCAGATATTGTAGTTCTAGGAAAACCAATTGGAAATGGCCATCCGATGGCAGCTGTCGTTACCACAGAAGCATTATCTCAAAGTTTTGATAACGGTATGGAATTCTTCAGTTCATTTGGAGGTAATCCTGTTTCTTGTGCTATCGGTGAGGCGGTGCTGACCGTAATTGAAGAAGAAAAATTATCTGAAAAAGCCCATACGGTCGGGGAATATTTAAAAAAAAGTCTCAAATCCCTTCAAACAAACCATCCAGAATTGGCGGACATACGTGGGTCCGGACTTTTTCTAGGTGTAGAAATCTTGGATCGTCATGGTAACCCCGGTACTGAATTGGCTTCTACTATCAAAAACGAGCTTCGCGAAAGGCATATCCTAATCAGTACCGATGGCCCTTATGATAATGTATTGAAAATAAAACCTCCATTATATTTTAATATCAAAAATGCCGATCAGCTATTGCAAGAATTAAATTCGATTTTAAAAAACCAAAAAAAAATCAATACTTTTAAAGCAAATAATCAAAATACATGAAAAATCATCTTTTAAAAGACATTGGCTTAGCTTTTTTTAGAATAGCAGTTTCGGCAATGCTGCTAACGCATGGTCTACCAAAATTTCAAAAACTTATTTCAGGTAATTTTGAATTCGGTGACCCTATAGGTATTGGCGCTGCACCATCTTTGTTTTTAGCGGTTATAGGAGAATTTATATGTCCCATTTTAATTATAATAGGATTTAAAACGCGACTAGCTGCAATCCCGACCGTAATTACCATGGCTGTAGCTGCCTTTATAGTGCATGCCACAGATGATTTTGGAACAAAAGAAAAGGCTTTACTGTATTTAATTGCCTTCGTAACCATTATCTTGGTGGGACCTGGTAAATTCGGGGTGGACAAAAAATAATTTTCAAATAATTTTATATAGTAATTCTTTAAGCAGATCCGCATCGCTCATAGTTACGGCCCCCACCCCTTTGCCTTTAAGATCCATCTCACGGAGACTAGAAATTATTTTACTTACTTTTTTCATAGGATAATTTCTAGCTGCGGTCTGTATTTCACTAACAAAATAGGGATTGATACGCAAAGCGCTGGCAACATTTTTGGGAGAGTGATCATGTAGTCCATGATATTGCAACAATTGGGTAAAAAAGGAATTCAATAACGTAACGGTCAGAATAAACGGATTATCCTTTGGATTTTGGGCAAAATAGGTAATGATCTTAGTTGCCTTGACAACATCGCGCTCCCCGATGGCCCTTTTTAACTCAAAGTTGTTGTAATCCTTACTTATGCCAATATATTCCTCTATGTGCTTAGGGGTGATCTCCGTCTGCTTGGGCAGTGCTAATTTTAACTTGTCCAGCTCCTTACTGATCTTCCCCAAATCCGTTCCTAAATATTCCACTAATAAAATAGCGGCCTTGTGAGAAATTGTATAGCCGTTACCTAACAAATTTTTTCTAAGCCAATCGCTTACTTGATTTTCATAAAGCTTTTTGCTTTCAAAAACAACACCGTTCTTTTGGACCAGCTTGTATAATTTTTTGCGCTTGTCAAGCTTCTTATATTTATAACAAATGACTAGAACTGTAGTCTGTTGTGGGTTTTCTGCATAAGAACAAAGTTGTTCTATAGTTCGCGATAAATGTTGGGCTTCTTTTACAATAACAACTTGTTTATTTGCCATCATAGGATATCGTTTGGCGTTGCCTACGATATCATCAATGGTAAAATCCCGACCATAAAGTACCACTTGATTAAATCCCTTTTCCTCTTCGGTCAAGACCTTGTCCCCGATATAATCCGAGATTTTATCTATAAAATAGGCCTCTTCCCCAAATAGGAAATAGATAGGGCTTATCTGTCCTTTTCTTATCGCATTGATTATTTGAACCGCTTCATCCATTCAGAAAAATTCATCAACTTTGTGTCATGCAGCCTCTTAACTTTCCCAGCTACACGTTCCGGGTCAAAAATAGGGAAAATAGGACCTTAATTTTTGACGAGATCCGTAAAAAATTTGTTGTGCTTACTCCAGAGGAATGGGTAAGGCAACATGTAGTGCAATTTCTGAATAAAGAAAAAAAGTATCCGCTAAGTTATATCAACGTTGAAAAACAGATAAAACTGAACGGTCTTAATAAGCGATATGACATTGTAGTCTTCAATCAAAAGGGTCAACTGCATCTACTTATCGAATGTAAGGCACCTGACATAAATATATCGCAGGCCACTTTTGACCAAATAGCACAGTATAATTTTAAATTGGATGCCAAGTATTTGATGGTTACCAATGGGCTTACACATTTTTATTGCAAAACGGACCTAGCAGCGGAAAAATATCAATTTATGAACGAGATTCCTGAATTTAGCCGTTAATTTGCGATCGGTTTGAAAATAGCAGTTGTCATATTAAATTGGAATGGTGAAGTTCTTTTGGAAAGGTACCTACCATCCGTAGTGGCACATTCAAAGGAAGCTGATATTTATGTGGCGGATAATGCCTCTACCGATGGGTCGATTTCATTTGTTACCAAAAATTATCCTTCCATTAACATTATTAGGAATACTGAAAATGGCGGCTTTGCCAAAGGTTATAATGATGCCTTGAAACATGTCGATGCGGATATATACTGCCTTTTGAATTCGGATGTAGAAGTTTCACCTAACTGGCTCAATCCTATTTCAGAAGCTTTTTTGAATATAAAGGATGTTGCCATTATACAACCCAAAATACTGGACCTACTAAAAAAAGGACATTTTGAGTACGCCGGTGCCGCAGGAGGATTCATAGATCAGTTGGGTTATCCATTTTGTAGAGGTAGAATATTTCAAACCTTGGAAAGGGACAATGGCCAGTATGATGATATAAAGGAAATTTTTTGGGCGACCGGGGCATGTATGTTCGTTAAAAAAAATGTGTTTGAAGAACTTGATGGTTTTGATCCCGATTATTTTGCGCATCAAGAAGAGGTGGATTTTTGTTGGCGTGCTAAAAACCATGGTTATAAAATTTTTTATGTCGGTACTTCCCGGGTATATCATTTAGGAGGATCTACCTTAAGCAATATGAACCCCAAGAAGACCTATTTGAATTTCAGAAATTCCCTCTTTTCAATTACGAAGAATTTACCGAGAAGAAAGGCCTTTATCATTATTTTACTCAGATTACTTTTAGATGGAATAGCGGCGTTGCGATTTATTTTTCAATTAAAATTTAATCACTTTTTGGCTATATTTAGGGCACATTTAAGCTTTTACAGACAATTCAGGAAAATGTATAGGAAGCGGGAAAAAACCAAATTTCTGAGAAATTATTATGTGACAAAGTCCATAGTATGGTCCTATTTCGTACATAAAATAAGGAATTTTAACATTTTAGTAAAAGATTAACTATGCGGACTTATAAGTGACTTTCAATTTATATATTTTTGATGTCGTTTACGTGTAAATAATTAAATAACTAACTGAATATTAAATTAAAATAAAATTATGAAGAAAATACTAATAGGATGTCTTGGAGCTACACTTTTATTGTCTTCTTGTGTTTCACAAAAGAAATACGCCGATCTAGAAGCAAAGCAAAAAGAAACACAAGATTTATTGAATTCTGCCACTGTCAAATTAAATGATTGTTTGGAAGAGAAGGCAACAGCTTCCTCAAGACTTCGAACCTTGGAAGATCAAAACACATTTTTGAAAGCGAACAACCAGGATTTGATCAATAACATGGGCAACTTGACCACCTTAACAACCAAAGGAGCCGAGAATTTAGAGAAATCTTTGGAAAGTCTTCAAGAAAAGGATTTGACTATACGTAAATTAAATGATGCCATTACCCGTAGAGATTCTGTAAACCTTTCTTTGGTACAGAGCTTAAAAGGAGTATTGGGTAATATGGATGATGAGGATATTGAGATCAGCGTTGAAAAAGGTGTTGTATTCGTATCTATTTCAGATAAATTATTGTTCAGCAGTGGAAGTTACAATGTAACTAACAGAGCCAAAGAAGTTCTGGGTAAAGTTGCTAAAGTAGTTAACAACAAGCCAGACTTCGAATTTATGGTAGAAGGCCATACCGATAACGTGCCTTACCGAGGTAACGGAATTTTATTGGACAACTGGGATTTGAGTGTAAAACGTGCAACTTCAGTAGTACGCATTTTACAGGATGATTTCAATGTAGATCCTAAGCGTATGACAGCAGCCGGTAGATCAGAATATATTCCCGTTTCTCCAACTGAAAAGTCTAAAAACAGAAGAACACGTATTGTAGTTCTTCCAAAAATCGATCAGTTCTATAGTATGATCGAAGAAGGAATGAAAGATCCAGCAATAAATAAATAGAAGTTCCAACACAGAATAAAAAGCAAGCGGCCCCATTTGGGCCGCTTTTTATGTTTAAATCTACTGTAGAAATTATAAGATATCCAAACTGCCTTTCCCTTCACGAACCACCTCTGGATTACCGGTAGACAAATCAATTATAGTAGAACCAACATTACCCCCATAACCACCATCTATAACAATGTCCACCAGATTATCCCACTTTTCATAGATAAGTTCTGGATCGGTCGTGTATTCCAAAACATCATCCTCATCACGAATGGAAGTAGAAACAATTGGATTTCCTAATGCTTCCACCAGTGCTTTAATAATGGAGTTATCTGGCACACGTATACCAACAGTCTTCTTTTTCTTGAACTCCTTTGGCAAATTATTATTCCCCGGAAGAATGAATGTATACGGACCAGGTAAGGCCCTTTTCAAAATTTTAAAGGTTGCGGTATCTATTTGCCTCACGTAATCGGAAAGGTTACTTAAATCGGTACAAATAAAAGACCAATTGGCCTTTGCGAGTTTAATACCCTTTATGCGCGCAATCTTCTCCAAGGCTCTGGTATTGGTGATATCACAGCCCAGACCATACACGGTATCCGTAGGATAAATAACCAATCCACCTTTTCGTAATACCTCCACTACCCTTTTAATTTCTTTTGGGTTAGGATTCTCTTCGTATATTTTAATAAATTCAGCCACCCGCCTTTGTATTATTTTACCTGATAGACCCTTATGTAATCAATTTCCATGGTAGCTGGAAAAATTGAGGTTTCTACACCTTCGAGACCACCCCAATTGCCCCCTACGGCTATATTCATCAAGAAATAAAATTCGTTGGAAAATGGCCAGCTATCCACTGTAGATGATGTAGGACGCCTAAATGTAAACTGGATATTATCTACATCGTCAATATAAAATTTTATGTACTTATTGGACCACAACAATCCAAAATTATGGAATTCTTCTTCTATGGTTTCCAAGTCCACCGCGCCAGAGGTAATCTCTGTTCCATTCGTATGGTTGTTTGCTGTACTATGAACAGAGAAATGGGTTTTATTTGGTTTAAAACTTACATATTCCATTATGTCAATTTCACCGCAAGCCGGCCATCCTACCGTTTGTATGTTACTGCCGAGCATCCATAATGCCGGCCAAGTACCATTCCCCTTATGTTCCGGAAGTTTTGCCCTTATCTCCATCCTACCGAACTTAAACGATTTCTTACTGTTCAAGCGTGCAGAGGTAAATGCACCTTCAATGGTGTTGTCATTGTTTCTTTTCGCAGTGATTTTCAAAATACCGTCGCTTACTTCTGTATTACCCTCTGCCTGATAATTTTGAAGCTCATTATTTCCCCATCCATTACCTCCTGTCTCAAATGTCCAATTTTCATCAGAAATTGATGAACCCTCAAATTCGTCGCTCCAGACCAGGGTAGCATCATTCCAGTAATCAACATCATCCGGATCTTTGACATCGGTAACGGTCCCTTCTGGTTTAGGGTTCGGTGTTTGCGAAGTATCGGGTTCAGAGTCACCAGCACTTGAACAGCTCGAAAGCACTATGGTTAGATAAAATAAAATAAAGGTGTAGTTATTCATGCTTTTTCTATCAATTTAGGTCAAATTTTTCAGATTATATGGGAATCAAACCTATTTCCATCATAGAACCTCAAGTTTAGCAAATCGCAGTAACAACTTTTTGATATCTCCCTTGTCAAATTGAATCTCTGCCTTTTTATCGTTGCCGGCCCCTTCTATCTTAATTACCTTACCACATCCGAAACGGGTGTGGTTCACTAGGGAACCAACCTCGAGATTTGGGTCGATAGTATTTGTGTTTCCAACAGGGTCAGCTATTTGTGGTTTTATTTTCCTTAGCTTTTTAAGCTGATTGATACTGGGTTGCCCGATATTTGGAGGGGTTCCCCTAACCGGTTTCTCTTGCCTTAATCTACTTTTGTCTACCTCGCCAAAGATATCTGCATCTATAAGCGACTTATATCGGTAGCCACTATCTAATGGAGTGAGGTTCTCAACGTATTGTTCATCTATTTCCTCCAAGAATCGGCTCGGTTCGGCATCGATCAACTTACCCCATCTATATCGGTTTTGGGTATAGGTAAGATAGGCTTGTTTTTCGGCCCGTGTTAGTGCCACATAAAAAAGACGGCGCTCTTCCTCCAGTTCGCTACGGGTACTCATACTCATGCCGGAAGGAAAAAGGTCTTCCTCCATACCAACAATATATACATATGGAAATTCTAGTCCCTTCGCCAAATGAATGGTCATAAGCGCTACGCGATCATCATCACCGGTATCCTTATCCAAATCGGTCGCAAGGGCAACATCCTCCAAAAATTCACTAATGCTTCCGGTAGCTTCGTCCAGTTCCTTTTGCCCTTCCACAAAATCCTTGATACCGTTCAAAAGTTCTTCGATATTCTCCATCTTGCCAATGCCCTCTGGAGTTCCATCTTTTTTGAATTCTAAAAGAATACCTGTTTTTTTAGCCACATGTTCGGCCAAAATAAATGCATCTGCACTTTCGTTCATGATCTGAAAACTTTTGATCATGGTCACAAAATCCCCTAATTTTCTCTTGGTTCCGGAATTGATCTTCAGATCGATTTTATCGATATTTTCCATTACTTCAAAAATGGAACGGTTATAGTGATTAGCGGCAACGACCAACTTATCTATGGTAGTACCACCAATACCCCTAGCCGGAAAATTAATAATCCGTTTTAGGGCCTCTTCATCTTTCGGATTGATTACCAAACGTAAATAGGAGAGTACATCCTTTATCTCTTTTCGCTGATAAAATGACAGACCACCGTAAATACGATAGGGAATATCGCGTTTACGCAAAGCATCTTCAATGGACCTAGACTGTGAGTTGGTTCGGTATAAAACCGCAAACTGTCCGTTGGTCATCTGTTCCTGCATTTTGTGATCCCAAATAGATCCAGCAACGAACCTTCCTTCCTCCGCATCCGTAGGACTTCTATGGATTTTTATCGCAGCCCCATCATCATTGGCGGTCCAAACCACTTTTTCCAATTGGTTCTTGTTCTTTGCGATAATGGAATTGGCAGCATTCACAATATTCTTGGTGGATCGATAATTCTGTTCCAACCGGTACATACCTACATTATCATAATCCCTTTGGAAATTTAGGATGTTGCTAATGTTTGCTCCCCTGAATGAATAGATACTTTGGGCATCATCACCCACCACACAAATATTTTGGAAACGATCCGCCAAAGCCTTTACAATAAGGTATTGTGAATGATTGGTATCTTGATACTCATCTACCAAAATGTAGCGGAATCGGTCTTGGTATTTCAACAATACATCCGGATAACGGGTCAGCAACTCATTGGTCCGCAATAATAGATCATCAAAATCCATGGCGCCCGCCTTAAAACAACGTTCCACATAATTTTGGTAAATATCCCCTGTCCTTGGTTTTTTGGCCATGGCATCTTGCTCCATTAAGTCCGGATCATTGAAATACGCCTTCACTGTAATCAGACTATTCTTGAATGAAGATATCCTATTTTGTATCTGCTTGTATTTATAGATATCCTTATCCAAGCCCATTTCTTTGATAATGGATGAAATTAAACGTTGGGAATCCTGCGTATCATAAATGGTAAAATTACTTGGGTAGCCTAGTTTACCGCCATCAATACGCAATAATCTGGCGAAGACGGAATGGAATGTTCCCATCCAAAGATTTTTAGCCTCTGTATTCCCAACTATATTAGCAATACGTTTTTTCATTTCCCTAGCCGCCTTATTGGTAAAGGTCAAAGCCAATATGTTAAAGGAGTCTACACCCTGTGCCATTAGGTGTGCAATCCTATACGTCAGTACACGGGTTTTACCCGAACCTGCCCCAGCGATTACCATTAAAGGACCGTCTTTATGCAAAACCGGGGCCTTTTGGGCGTCGTTCAATTCATCAATAAATGAGCTCAATTTTTTTTGTATTTAGAAGCGTGAATTTAGCTATTATTGAGGGATACCAAAAGTGATGTTTCTTAGATTTATAAACAATGGCTGGTAATTCATTTCAATTTGAATATATTTAACACCTCTGTTAGCTAATTCTATGACTAAATTTCAATTTAGAACTATTTTACTGTTCAGCATTGGTTTGATGTTCAGCTATTCCATTAGCGCACAAACTCAAGCAAGTGGTCCTATAATAAAAGGGTATGGTGCGGTTTGGAAAATAGATAATCCAGATTTTGAGGTAGACGTTACCAAAACCTACAAGGCAGTTTTTGATATCATGAACTCACCGGAAGACGTATCCCAAGTAAATTCGAATATTGAAACTGCGGCCCGGTTTCTAAACATGCACGCTCAAAGTGGAATTCCTTTAGAGCAGTTGAAAGTGGCACTTGTAATACATAATAAGGCATCCAAGGATGTTGTTACCTCCCAAGCGTACAAAGCAAAATATGGTACGGAGAATCCAAATGAAAAATTACTATATGAATTAATGGAGGCTGGTGCTGAAGTTATTTTTTGTGGACAATCCGCTGCTTCGAGAGGTTTTCCACGAGAAGATTTGGTCGGTGGAGTGCAATTGTCCCTCTCTGCCATGACCGCTTTAATACAATTACAAAACGACGAATACAGATTGATTAAATTTTAACTATGGATTTCCCAATGAAGGGAATTGAAAAATAAAAAAAATAGATATGAGAAGATTAACATTTTTGGCAGTATTGATTTTTGGTTGTTCCCTTCAAGCGCAGGGACCAAAATTAGATAATGAATATGCGGCCATCGAGGAAAAGGTAGTTGAATGGAGAAGGTACTTCCATGAACATCCAGAATTGTCCAATAGAGAATTTGAGACCGCTAAAAAGATAGCCGCTCATCTAGAGTCTTTAGGAATAGAGGTTCAAACAGGTGTCGGCCATACTGGTGTCGTAGGTATTTTGAAAGGTAATAAACCAGGAAAAGTGATTGCTTTAAGAGCGGATATGGATGCATTACCGGTAACGGAAAGAAATGACCTGCCTTTTAAGAGTACGGTTACATCGGAGTATCTAGGTAAGGAAGTAGGTGTTATGCATGCTTGCGGACACGATACCCATGTTGCCATTTTAATGGGAGTTGCGGAGGTTATGTCGAAACATAAGGATAAGATAAAAGGCACTGTTAAGTTTATATTTCAGCCGGCAGAAGAAGGACCACCACCGGGAGAAGAAGGTGGAGCAGCATTAATGATCAAAGAAGGCGTTTTGCAGAACCCCGATGTTGATGCCATTTTTGGACTTCATATCAATTCCCAAACGCCCGTGGGCATGGTCCGTTATAAATCTGGCGGTACGATGGCTGCAGCCCAACGTTTTCAAATAGACGTAAAAGGAAAGCAAAGTCATGGGTCACAACCTTGGTCGGGAGTTGATCCTATCTTGATCAGTGCCAAAATAATTGACGGACTCCAGACCATCATCAGTAGGGAAATGGAGTTAACTAATGAAGCTGCGGTAATTACCGTAGGTAAAATTACTTCTGGGGTTCGAAACAATATCATCCCGGAAACCGCAGAAATTGTAGGGACCATCCGTACTCTTGATTACGATATGCAAAAGCAATTGAACAGAAGGATGAGGGAAATGGTAAAGTCGATAGCCGAAGCATATAGAGGAGAAGCAACCGTCGATATTTCCGATGGAACAGCGATTACTTATAATAATCCAGAATTGACCGCCCAGATGGTACCGACCATTGAGGCGGTTGCAGGTAAAGAAAACGTGGTTGTTGGCAAAGCCGTAACCGGTGCAGAGGATTTTTCATTTTATTCTGAAAAAGTACCAGGCTTATTTTTCTTTTTAGGCGGAATGGCACCAGGGACAACGGAATCGTATCCACATCATACACCCGATTTTTTAATTGATGATAGCGGTCTACTTTTAGGGGTGAAAACATTGACACAAATGAGTTTTGATTACTTGAACAGTAGTAAGACCCCTCGTTTGGAAATGCAACCAAAAGGATAATTTTGAAGACAGATTTTTTGAATATACATCCAAGTCTACCCCGGTGGACTTGGATTTTTTTTAGTGGCAATTTGGAATATCTTGATCCAGAAAGATCATACCATAAAACATAATTTCCCCGTATTCGGCCACCACCGGTTATTGATCAGTCACGGATGTGTATCTTAAAACGGCAGCTACTTTCCTCTTCATGACAGATGTACTAAAATTAAAGTACGCCTTGCAAATGTTCAGAAATTAAAAGACTGTTCGTATCTTGGCGAAAAATAATTGATGAATTTTTTTAATTAGTAATTGATATGATGAGAATAGTATTTTGTTCAATTTTATTTTTAGTAGGCCTTTTCAACCTGCAGGCTCAGAAAAAAAGCGAACTGATAGCCCAGAATCAAGAATTGAAATTTCAGCTGGATTCTATCAAACGAATAGTAAGTACGGCACAGCGTAATGAAAAAATAGGACTCTCCAAAGCGGATGAACTTCAAAAACAAGTAACGGAATTACAGGACGCTAATGCTACTTTAATGAAGAACCTGAACAGTTTTGCCGCACTCTCCAGTCAAAACTCAGAAAATATCAATAAAACTTTAGGCACCTTAGAGCGAAAGGAAGCACAATTAAAAGGAATCGTCGATGGGGTTGCCAGCAATGATTCTACCGCTGTAAGGATATTGACCAATACAAAGCAGGCTTTGGGAGAAAATGCGAAGGTAAATGTTAGCGATGGTACCGTAATAATTTCTGAAAAACTAGACTTTTTCTTTGCCGACGGCCTTGGAACAGCTATTTCGGATACTGCAAAAGATTGGTTGGAAAATGTTGCCAAAGTGGCGAAGGCCAATCCTAAGAGCATTATTACTGTTGCTAGTTTAGGAATCACTGGAGAATTTGACCTGGCCCTACAGCAAGCTACTACCGTTGCAAGTATTCTTATTAAAGATTATGGGGTTAATGGGGAACGCATCAACGCTGTTGGTAGGGATGGCGGATTAAGGGAATCCTTACAAATAAAATTTCAACCAGATTATAAGGCTTTTTATGATATGGCCAAAGGTGGAGTGAAAAATTAAATTCCTTGTATTTCATCGATGAGTCACTATACTAATTGAAATAAAACATCGTTTTATATTGGTATAATTCCATAAACAAACTCAAAAAATGACCTCAGATCAAGTATTTCAACTTTTTGCTTACCTATTACCCTCCGTAGTTACAGGTGCTATTGCCTTCTATTTTTTTAGGATGCATACTAATAATGAAGAAGGACGTCGACGTTTTCTTTTACATAAAGATTCCCAAAAGGACACCTTGCCTATTCGTTTGCAAGCCTATGAGCGAATGGCCTTATTTTTGGAACGTATTGCAATACCCAGTTTGGTGGTTCGTGTTGCACCCCAATCCAAGGATAAAGGATCCTATGAAAACCTATTGATCAAAAGCATCGAAACCGAATTTGACCATAATCTTTCCCAACAGATCTATATGACAGATGAATGTTGGAACATTATCAAAGCGGCAAAAAGTGCTACCATTCAAATGATCAGAAAGGCTGCCATGAGCCAAACCGAATCTGCCGATAAACTACGGGAAGATATCCTTACTGAAACCATGGAAAAAACTTCTCCATCCGCCACTGCCCTTTCTTTCGTGAAAAAGGAGATTGGGGATTTGTGGTAGCTGGTTGTCCGTTGTCCGTTGTACGTTGTACGTTGTCCTGTTGTCCGTTGTCCGTTGTCCGTTGTCCGTTGTCCGTTGTCCGTTGTCCGTTGTCCGTTGTCCGTTGTCCGTTGTC
>JBBSKR010000070.1:0-16448 GCA_038256135.1 Flavobacteriales bacterium
AGACGGTTTTATTTTTAGGAATTGGGGGTGTTGCGCTATGGGGCGGATCGGAACTATTGATATCTGGGGCCGTGGGATTGGCCACAGCGTTTGGAGTAAGTGAGCGTATTATAGCTATCACCATCGTATCCGTAGGAACGAGCATCCCAGAATTGGCCGCTTCGGTCATTGCGATTTTAAAAAAGGAAAAGGCCATTTCCTTAGGGAATTTAATTGGATCCAACATTTTTAACCTGCTTGCCGTATTGGGTATTGCTTCCATTATAACCCCAATAAAGGTTATGGATCAAGGCCTTCTAAGCAATGATATATTTTGGATGCTTGGTATTTCCTTTCTCATTCTTCCCCTGGTATTTATACCCAAGGGTCTGCGGTTGGGTTGGCGAGATGGTATAATTCTTATAGGAATTTACTTAACTTTTATCTATGTTACTATTAGCTAATTGAGAATTAAAAAACGCCCTGGAACTTTCCAAGGCGTTTTTACTATAATCAACAATTAATTTAGGTTTAAATTTTAGCGGATTTAACCGTTTTAACGATTCTTCCTGCAATCTTATAGGGATCACCATTAGAAGCTGGTCTTCTATCTTCCAACCATCCTTTCCAACCGCTCTCCACAGTTGCGATAGGAATACGGATTGATGCCCCACGGTCAGAGATTCCGTAACTGAAGTCTGTAATGGCAGCAGTTTCGTGAAGTCCGGTCAAACGTTGGTCGTTAAACTCACCGTAAACCGACATATGTTCTTTAACCACAGGTCTAAACGCTTCACAGATTTTCTCATAAACATCTTTTGAACCTGCATTTCTTAAAGTAGAATTAGAGAAGTTGGCATGCATACCAGAACCGTTCCAGTCCATGTCCTTACCAAGTGGTTTTGGATGATACTCAATATAGTAACCATAAGACTCAGTAAGCCTATCCAATAAGTAACGGGCCACCCACAATTCATCACCGGCCAATTTAGCACCTTTGGCGAACAATTGAAATTCCCACTGTCCACATGCTACTTCTTGATTGATACCTTCGAAGTTAAGGCCAGCAGAGATACAAAGATCGGCGTGTTCCTCAACAATGTGTCTACCATGTGTATTTTTTCCACCAACGGAGCAATAGTACATTCCCTGTGGTGCAGGATAACCACCTCTTGGGAAACCTAAAGGTAATTCTGTTGACGTATCCATTATAAAATATTCCTGCTCAAACCCAAACCAGAAATCGTTGTCCTCATCTTCGATCGTTGCTCTTCCGTTGGATTTATGCGGCGTTCCATCTGCATTCAGAACTTCGGTCATTACCAAAAAACCATCTTTTCTTGCCGGGTCTGGAAAAAGTGCTACCGGTTTAAGCAAACAGTCAGACGATCCACCTTCGGCCTGTCTCGTTGAACTTCCGTCAAAAGACCACATTGGGCAGTCTTTTAATGTACCTTCAAAGTCATTAACCACTTTGGTCTTGCTTCTCATGTTTTGGGTTGGAAAATATCCATCTAACCAGATGTATTCTAATTTTGTTTTGCTCATAATAGGTTCGTTATAATTTTGTGAATAAAAAGACGAACAAAAATATGTTTTTTAAGGTATTCTATGAATTTTTGAGGGGTTAAATCTTGTAAAATTGAATTAATTATGGTTTACCCCCGTAATTTGTCGGGTATTTTATCATATTTGTATTTATAGATCGTAATTTTGACAAATTAATAATAAAATCACCTATGATATCATCTAGATTCACGGCAATAGCAGAAAGTCAGAAAAGAAATAGTATCGCCATTGAGGAAAACGGAAGGCGTTCGGATCTCTTTGGAACCAATGTATTCAACGAGCGTAAGATGTTACAATTTCTTACCAAAGATGCTTTGGAAAGCCTAAAGGGCGCCATGGTTTCAGGTTCTAAAATAGACCGAAAAATCGCAGATCAAGTTGCAGAGGCGATTAAAGCCTGGGCAATCACTATGGGCGCAACCCATTACACACATTGGTTTCAGCCCTTGACCGGTGCTACCGCTGAAAAACATGATGCCTTTTTTGATTTATTACCGGATGGTACCGCCTTGGAAAAATTTGGAGGCGGTCAATTGGTACAGCAAGAACCCGATGCATCAAGCTTTCCCAGTGGAGGGATACGAAATACGTTTGAAGCAAGAGGGTATACCGCTTGGGATCCTACATCCCCCGCTTTTATTTATGGGACTACCTTATGTATCCCTACCATATTTGTTTCCTACACAGGGGAAGCGTTGGACTATAAGGCTCCTTTGTTAAGAGCCTTAAGTGCGGTAGACGATGCTGCTACGGCAGTAGCCAAATATTTCGATAAAAATGTTTCTAAGGTCAATGCCACCTTAGGTTGGGAGCAAGAGTATTTTTTATTGGATAAGGCGCTTGCACATTCTAGACCCGATATTATGATGACGGGTAGAACCTTGGTAGGTGAGACCCCCGCCAAAGGGCAACAATTGGACGACCATTATTTCGGGGTAATTCCAAGTCGTGTGTTAAGCTTTATGAGCGATTTGGAAAAGGAATGCACCAAATTGGGTATTCCGGTGAAGACAAGGCATAATGAAGTAGCACCCAACCAGTTTGAGCTGGCGCCAGTTTTTGAGGAAGCGAACCTTGCCGTAGATCATAATCTCTTGTTGATGGATATTATGGATAAAATAGCCGACAAGCACCAATTTACCGTGTTGTTCCATGAAAAACCGTTCGCCGGTATCAATGGATCGGGCAAACATAATAATTGGTCTTTGGCAACGGATACGGGGGTGAATTTATTGAGTCCCGGTTCCACGCCCATGAAAAATTTGCAGTTCCTTACCTTTTTTATCAATACGATAAAAGCGGTGGATAGTTATGAAGAGCTCTTACGCTCCTCCATAGCATCTGCTACTAACGATTACCGATTAGGGGCCAACGAGGCACCACCGGCTATTTTCTCCATCTTTATAGGTACGCAATTGAGCGGTGTTTTGGACGAATTGGAAGGGGTGTCCAAAGGTAAACTGTCCCCTGAGGAAAAAACGGAACTTAAATTAAACGTGGTAGGTAAGATTCCTGAAATCCTTTTGGATAATACAGATCGCAATCGGACTTCCCCTTTTGCGTTTACCGGCAATAAATTTGAAATGCGGGGGGTAGGTTCAAAAACGAATTGCGCGAAGCCCATGACCATTTTAAATACGATTGTGGCCAAACAGCTAAAGGATTTTAAGAAGGAAGTGGATGCGTTGATCGACAAGAAAAATTTGAAGAAGGATGAGGCCGTTTTCAATGTACTTCGTGAATATATAAAGACATCCAAGCGCATTCGTTTCGATGGCGACGGTTATAGTAAGGATTGGGAAAATGAAGCCAAGCGAAGAAAGTTAAGTAACAACAAAAATACGCCGGACGCCCTTCAAATATTGACGGCAAAGGAAAGCCTGGAGCTTTTCCAGACAATGAAGGTCATGAGCGAGGTTGAGGTACGTGCACGACAAGAGGTAGATCTGGAAAACTATATTATGCACGTACAAATCGAAGGTAGGGTGTATAACGAATTGGTATATGGCTTTATCATTCCTGCGGCAGTGGCCTATCAAAATACCTTGATTACCAATGTATCGGGATTGAAGGAAATTTATGGGGCCGCACACAAGAAATATTCAGAGGGGCAATTGTCCATGATAGAGGAAATTGCGGAACATTTGGTAAGTCTTAAGAGCGGGGTAGATGCCATGACGGCCGCACGCAAAAAAGCCAACGTTTTAAAGGATACGAAAAAGAAAGCCGAGGCCTATTGTACTAATGTCAAGCCTTATTTCGATGACATTCGGCAACATAGTGACAAATTGGAAAAATTGATCGATAACCAGTTATGGCCCTTAACAAAATACAGGGAGCTACTAACGTTAAAATAGTCGCCCTATTTTAATTGTCCATCAATCTGGGAATTAATAATCGTCTAGGCGGTTGCTATTTTAATGATTCCCTTATTTTTGCCACAAATTCAAGTTATGTCCACATCAAGCAATGAAAGATATCAGCAACGGGGGGTTTCCGCTTCAAAAGAGGATGTTCACAATGCTATCAAGAATATAGACAAAGGGCTGTATCCAAAGGCATTTTGTAAGATTGTTCCAGATTATCTTACCGGAGATGAAGATTACTGTTTGGTCATGCATGCAGATGGTGCCGGTACCAAATCTTCATTGGCCTATATATACTGGAAAGAAACCGGGGATATATCCGTATGGAAGGGCATAGCCCAAGATGCGCTGATCATGAATATCGATGACTTGATCTGTGTGGGTGCAACCGACAATATTATGCTTTCATCCACCATCGGAAGAAACAAAAATAAAATTCCGGGAGAAGTATTATCGGCCATTATCAATGGCACCGAAGAATTGATAAAGGATTTGGAGCAATTCGGAATTACAATTCATTCTACTGGTGGAGAAACTGCGGATGTTGGCGATTTGGTCAGAACAATTATCGTAGACTCCACGGTTACGGCGAGACTAAAAAGGTCTGATGTTATTGACAATGCCAATATCAAAGCAGGAGATGTCATTGTTGGATTGGCCTCTTTTGGTCAGGCCAATTACGAAAAGGAATATAATGGAGGAATGGGAAGTAACGGACTTACATCCGCACGCCATGATGTTTTTTCGAAGTATTTGGCGGAGAAATTCCCTGAAAGTTTTGACCCCGAAGTACCAAAGGATTTGATCTACTCTGGTAATGTCAAATTGACCGATAAGGTCGAAAACTCTCCTATTGATGCGGGTAAGTTGGTATTATCACCGACCCGTACCTATGCGCCCATTGTAAAGAAAATTCTGTCCAAATACGATGCTTCAGCTATTCATGGCATGATACATTGCAGCGGTGGTGCGCAAACCAAGATTTTACATTTTATAGATGCCTTGCATGTAATAAAGGACAATCTGTTTCCCGTACCCGCACTTTTTAAATTGATCCAAGAACAATCCGGTACTGATTGGGCGGAAATGTATAAAGTTTTTAATTGTGGTCACAGGTTGGAATTGTATGTTTCTGAAACAATCGCCAATGATCTCATTGATATCTCCAAGAGTTATGGCGTTGAAGCCCAGATAATTGGAAGGGTTGAGGTTTCTGGTTCTAAAAAGCTCACCATTTCTAGTACCTACGGTACCTTTGTTTATTAAAACATACGATTACCGCAAATACATCGTTTTATAACTATACCTACCTTAGCTATGGAACGAAAACATTTTTTAAAGAATTTAGGGGCAGGCGTCGCATTTACTATTGCATTTCCTTGTTTGGGAAATTGTTCAAAGGACAGTGCTGAAGGCAATATCCTTGCCGAGCCTACTAATGTGGATTTTACCATTGACTTGAATTTATCAGAAGCGTCCAAATTGGCAAATAACGGAGGATTTATCTTAAAGAACCTAGTAGTTGTTGTCAAAAATTTGGAAGGGGAGTATGTGGCCGCTACTCAAATTTGTAGCCACCAGCAATATGATCAAGTGCGTTTTGTAAATCAAGATGGCGGAATATTTTACTGTGATGTGCATGGCTCCAAATTTTCGCAAAGTGGGACCCCTTTAAATCCGACTGGAAACCGGGCCACAAATCCCTTGAAAATATACAATACCAGTCTTGAGGGCTCCATACTGCGCATTTTCGAGTAGGACTTGTCATGCTTTAGTAGGCCCACATATCAATTTGACCATACCAAACTATCTTAAATTAAAATTATCAATCTGTTGATCTCTAAATGAGAAAGTAAGTGAGAACGATTTATGCTATTATTTTCTTGTTGATGACCTGCTGTATATCAGGTCAAGGGGAAAATTATGTAACGGTCAAAAGGTCACTTAAACTAATGGGCACTCCGTTTGATATTACCGTAATATCAGTAGATGAAGAGCTGGGTTATATTTACATTCAAGAAGCGATAGCCGAAATTCAAAGAATCGAAAGTTTGATTTCTTCTTGGGACCCTGAATCCGAGACCTCGAAAATTAATGCCAATGCAGGCATTAAGCCCGTAGAGGTCAGCTGGGAACTCTTCAAGCTTATTGAACGATCGATTCAAATATCTGAAATCACGAATGGGGCTTTCGATATCTCCTACACTGCCCTTGAAGATATCTGGAAATTTGATGGTTCCATGAAAATTTTGCCATCAATGGAAAAAATCAACGGCACATTATCCAAAGTAGGATATAAAAATATTATCGTGAACAGTAAGGACCAAACGGTCTATCTCACTAAAAAGGGAATGCGAATATCCTTTGGAGGTATTGGAAAAGGTTTTGCTGCAGATAAGGCAAAGGCTTTATTGGTCTCCAAGGAAGTAAAGGCAGGGATTATCAATATTGGCGGAGATATTACCACTTGGGGAACAAAGGCAAATGGGCAGAAATGGCTTATTGGCATTGTAAATCCTGAAAGGAAAGGTAGTCTTTTTTCTTGGTTACCTATTTTGGAATCTTCAGTAGCAACATCGGGGGGTGATGCCGATTATATGATCGTAAACGATAAAAAATATACTCAGATTTTAAATCCAAAAACAGGTTATCCTTCCTCAGGTATTCATAGTGTCTCAGTTTTCGCAAAGAGTGCTGAACTTTCAGATGCCCTGGCTACGGCAATTTTTGTAATGGGTAAGGACGCCGGTTTGGCCCTGATCAATCAATTGGGGGACACGGAGGTCATTATTGTAGACGATTCCGATAAATTGTCTAAAAGTAACGGCATCATTCTCAATTAGAAGGACCTTATAGCCAACTTCTTTTACCGATCATTTTCACAACCTAACCGTCATAAACCCTATAGGGCATCTGTAAATTTATCGTAAATTCGCGGTTCAAGTGAAGTAAGCATATGATAGAAAAGTTAAACATCGTAAAACAACGTTTTGATGAGGTTTCCGACCTTATTATTCAGCCTGGTATCATCTCGGACCAAGAGCGATATGTTAAGCTGACCAAGGAGTATAAGGATTTGAAGGATTTGATGGATAAGCGTGAGGAGTATTTAGAGCTTACCAATAATATAGCCGAAGCTGAGGAGATTATTTCCGATGGAAGCGATGCAGAAATGCTGGAAATGGCAAAAATGCAGCTAGAGGAAGCCAAAGCCGGTCTGCCCAAATTAGAAGAGGATATTAAGTTCATGTTGATACCCAAGGATCTGGAAGATGCAAAGGATGTGGTAATGGAAATACGTGCCGGAACAGGTGGTGATGAGGCTAGTATTTTTGCGGGTGACCTATTTAGAATGTATACCAAATATTGCGAATCCAAAGGATGGAAAACCAATATAATCGATTTGAGTGAAGGTACAAGTGGTGGCTACAAGGAAATACAATTTGAGGTTTCCGGCGCGGAGGTTTATGGTACGTTGAAGTTTGAAGCTGGCGTACATCGGGTACAACGTGTTCCACAAACCGAAACCCAAGGTAGGGTACATACCAGTGCAGCCACGGTAATGGTGTTGCCCGAAGCCGAAGATTTTGATGTTCAAATTGATCCAAAAGATGTGCGGATCGATTTTTTCTGCTCTTCTGGACCGGGTGGACAATCGGTAAACACAACCTATTCCGCAGTGCGATTGACGCATCTACCAACAGGCTTGGTAGCTCAGTGTCAAGATCAAAAATCACAACATAAAAATAAGGATAAAGCTTTTCGCGTATTGCGATCTAGATTATATGATATGGAATTGGCCAAGAAGCAGGAGGAAGATGCTGCAAAAAGAAATTCTCAAGTAAGTAGTGGAGACCGTTCTGCCAAAATCAGGACCTATAATTATCCTCAAGGCCGTGTTACGGACCATCGTATAGGACTTACCTTGTATGATCTATCGAATATTATCGATGGGGATATTCAAAGAATAATAGATGAACTAAGCTTGGTGGATAATACCGAGAAATTGAAGGAGGCCTCTGAGATATTTTGATATGACCACTCAAGATTTAGTAGCACAAATACATAAAAAACAATCTTTTCTCTGCATTGGCCTGGATACCGATCTGGATAAGATTCCTCATTTTTTGTTGAAGGAGGAAGATCCCATTTTTGAATTTAATAAGGCGATTATCGATGCAACCCATGAACTGTGTGTTGCCTACAAGCCCAATATTGCTTTTTATGAAGCTTACGGATTAAAAGGATGGGCTGCATTGCGTAAAACAATAGACTATTTAAATCAAGACTATCCGGAAATATTTACGATTGCCGATGCCAAAAGAGGTGATATTGGAAATACCTCCACGAGATATGCAAAAGCATTTTTTGAAGACCTTAATTTCGATTCCATTACCGTAGCCCCGTATATGGGAAGGGATTCGGTCGAGCCTTTCTTGCAATTTAAGGATAAGCATACCATATTGCTTGCACTTACTTCGAACAAAGGGGCTTTTGATTTTCAAACGAAAAAGATAGACGGGCAGGAACTGTATAAAGAGGTATTGTCAACATCAAAGACCTATAATGGATCCGAGAATTTGATGTATGTAGTGGGCGCGACCAAAGCCGAATATCTAAAGGAAATAAGGGGAATAGTGCCCAATAGCTTTCTTTTGGTACCCGGGGTCGGCGCCCAAGGTGGAAGTTTAAAAGAGGTGTGTGCCTATGGCATGACCAAAGAAGTCGGTCTGTTGGTCAATTCTTCCCGTGGAATACTATATGCCTCTAGCCAAAAGGATTACGCTGAATCTGCTCGGCTTAAGGCCAAGGAATTGCAAATGGAGATGCAAATAGAGCTCAAGAAATTAAACTAAGTTCTCTAGTATTTTCTGAATTTTTTTTGCCTTTTGTTCAAAAAATTCCGCTAACTGGGAATTAGATTGCATATTGGAAGCTTTATCCAAAAAGTTTTGGTATTGATATTCCAAAAGTGTTATTATATCTGCATGGGCAGCTATTGGTTTCACTGATCCTACTTTACAATATTGCTTTTCCATTTTAAGTATTTAGGTTATTGTAAATATACGGGCAGATTCTCATTTTGGATGTAGGCCTAAGGGGTCATACAACTAATTATCGGGTAATTTGTCTTTTTTTAACACCAATGTCGTTAATACCTTAAAATTAAGGGAGATTTGGGAGTTAATTTTATTTCCTAATCGGGATTAAAAAAAGAAGTGATACATTGTAAACTAGATTAAACGGAGAAAAAAGCAATTGCTCAATTACACAACATATAAACATAAAACCGCTCTTGTTTGGGTCACTTTTGTACATGGCGCCGGGGGTAGTTCTTCCATATGGTTCAAACAAATACGTGAGTTTAAAAAACACTTTAATGTGCTATTGTTGGACCTTAGGGGCCATGGTAATTCCAAACCAAACATAAAGCAGGTGTTTGATGAGCAGTATACTTTTGACTCTATTACCAATGATATTGTAGAGGTTATCAATTTTGAAAAAATTCGGAAATCCCATTTTATAGGGATTTCACTTGGTACAATTTTAATACGGAACTTAGCGGAAAAATATCCGGATCGCGTCGAAAGCATGGTGATGGGAGGTGCAATTATGAAATTGAATATGCGGTCTCAAATATTGATGCGTCTTGGTGTTATTTTTAAATCGGTTGTACCCTATTTATGGTTGTATAAGTTTTTTGCATTTGTTATTATGCCCAATAAGAACCATAAAGAATCACGCCTACTATTTGTTAGGGAAGCCAAAAAACTGTATCAAAAAGAGTTTATACGATGGTTTAAACTTACTTCTGAAATAAATCCATTGCTGCGATTTTTTAGAACTGCGGATATTAAAATACCTACATTATATATCATGGGAGCGGAAGATTATTTGTTTTTACCTTCCATTCAAAAAATTGTTGCAAGCCACACTACCTCAGAGTTATTTGTTGTGGAGAACTGTGGTCATGTAGTTAATGTGGAACAGCCCATTATCTTCAACAGCAAAGTAATCGATTATCTCATTAAAAGATAACGAATCGTTTTTGCTCTGGCGGTTTTCTATCACCATAGTAAAACGAACATTAACCAATTTCACCAACTTCCCTGCAAAGGCAATTGTTTATCCTCGAAGTTCTGGGGTTAATAATTGGCCTGACTGTAGCAGTAAACCTAGTGGCGATCAGGTAAATTATCGATTTTTAATTAACTTATTTCCAAATAGTTAAATATTTTAACTCGATGAAAATATCTGTTTTAGCAGCACTAGCTTTGATTTTTACTCCTGTTTTGCAGGCCCAAGATACTCCTTGTGCCTATTGTACCGAAAACTACAAGAGCTTTGATTTTTGGCACTTGGAAGGTAACTAATTCGTATAATCGCCGGTGAAAATACGATTGAGAAAACACAGGACAATTGTGTTTTAAAGGAAAATTGGAAAGCGTCTAACGGTATATTCACTGGCACCAGTACGACTTTCTTTAATCTGGAAACTAAAGAGTGGGAACAACTTTGGATTGATAATTCAGGGACTCATTTAAAATTAAAAGCAAATCGAAAAGGAAATCAAATGATATTGGCTTCGGATGAATTTGATCATTCCGATGGAAATCGCTATAAAAATGGAATTACTTGGACATTAAATGATGGCGGCACAATACGTTAATTATGGGAGGTGCTATGCATGCACTTTCTCAAAAGGTGCCTGTAGGATATTTGATAACCAGGCTTTTTGTTGCAACTTTAACACTAATCACATGAGTTTGGGATTCAACTACAACCACCCCGTAAAGGCCTTATAAGCCCAATCGATATCGAAGTTTAAATATGTACTGTCCCAAGCTTCTCCAAAAAGGATAAATCATTTCAACGGTCTATAAATCCAAAAAGACCGCAGATTAAGTAGGGCAGGGGGATACCAAATTAAAATTAAAATTAAAATTCAAATGCATTCCGAAAACCATCTTCATCTAATAAATCGTTCGAGTTATTCCCAGTTGCAGCTGTTTTGGTATCCAAATCAAAATCCAGTCCTTCTGCAGTATACATCACTCCTTTTTTCATGTATTGCACTTCCAGTAAAAATATCTTCGAATTCAATATCACCAGTTTATACGTGAAAATCTGCATGAAACTATTTTTATTCAAAAAGAAAGCAGCCAATGTTCATGTTGACTGCTTTTATAATAAATAGGGTTAATTTCTGTACCCTTAATTTATTAATGGGTTCGTATCTATTTCAGATTGAGGAATAGGTAATATTAAAGAATCATCGTTCCAGGGAATCGAACCAACAGACCTTTGCGTTCTTTTCGAATCATTTAGAATAAATCCTTCAAAGGCCATTTCCAACTGTCGTTCGTTAAAAATAAGATCCAAGGTTAAAGGACCACTTAAAGCTGCGGCACTTGATCTTGCGCGTAGCGCATTTATTTCATCCAGTGGCGCTAAGCCAATTGAAGTGCCCACTCTAAAATTACTTTCTAACCGAATTAGGTGCATCTCGGCAATACGAAAGATACTGATATTGGCAAATTGATTGGTATATTTCAAGGTGAGTCTCCGATCATTATCAGGATTGATATAGGTAAAATTGCGTCTTTCATCATTAGGATCATCAAATAAGGCAAGGTATGTATCTTCAATTACTATATCTCCGCCTCTACCACCATCGCCCTCCGATGCATAGTGATTTGTTAGGGTATGGCTGCCAGTTTGACTTGTTACTTGAAAGGCAAAAATATCTTCTGAGCTGTCGGTATCGTTATTAAAGGCACCCGCAAAACCTGAAGATACTAGGCTATGTCCGCTATTTAAAAGTACATCATTTGCAGCATCACGCGCAGCAGCATAATCACCTTGCTGAAAAAAGGTTCTTGCTAATAATGCTTGTGCAGCATATCTATCAGCATAAAATCCATTTGAGGAAGGAAGTAAATTATAGGCATCAGTTGCGTCTGCAATGATTTGATTATAAACCTCTTCTACAGAACTTCTAGCAATTTCTTGTGATTCTGCATAGTCTACGATTCCTACTAGGCGTAATGGGACTCCTGGTTGGGTATTTGATTGTCCTGCAACATAAGAAGATCCATAATTACGGACTAAATCTAAATAATTAAGAGCTCTTAAAAATTTAGCTTCTCCTTCGATTCGATTTTTTTCTTCAGGACTACTGGTTACGGTTTCTAAATTGTCTATAACCAAATTAGCTTGATTGATTGTTTCATAAGCATTACTCCAGATGTCATCAACAAATCCATTATCTATAAAGATATTTTTTTGAAATGCTTGTCGGAAAGCCTGAAACGTTCCCAACCAAAAAACCTGATTTGAGGCACCAAGTAAATCCGTAAAGATTTGTAAATCTCCACCATAACTTGCAGCTTGTCCTGCTTCGTCATAAGCACCGATTAAAATGGCCGAAATATTTGCTTCAGAAGAAAAAGCTAATTCCCCGGGAAGATTGTTTGTTGGGTTTATTTCCAATTCATTTTCACATGCTAACAATAGCAGAAAGATGGAAAAAACGTATGTTAATTTATATATTTTCATGATTATCTAGAAATTAAAAATTAATATTTACCCCTATTGTAATGGTTTTTGCCGGTGGCGAGGAATAAAAAGTTTCACCAGGTGTATTTTGACCATTTACATCACTTCTGGCTTCAGGATCTTCAAAAGGATAATTGGTAATGGTTAGTAAATTGATAGCGGTAATATATATTCGAAGCTTACTTAATCCCATCTTGTCTATTGCTTCAATTGGAAGGGTATAGCCAAAATTTATATTTCGTAATCGAATAAAATCTGCATCTGCTAAAAAGCGTGTCGAATGCGCCGTACCATTACCTGCATATAATCGCGCTTGTGGTATATTGGTAATATCGCCTGGTTGTTGCCATCTATTCAACTGATCGACGGTTTGATTATCAAAATAATCTGCATTTACAGATTGATAGATACCGCCACCATTGTAAATACTTGCTCCCCATTCGCCTTGAAATGTAAACGAAAAGTCAAAATTATCGAATAACAAAGTATTTGTGAATCCAGCAATTAATTCAGGAAAAGGGTTACCGGCAACAATACGTTGTGCTTCATCAGAATCGGTTGTTGTTTCTCTATTAATGCTGCCGTCAGTATTTTCGGTATTTAAATAGTATAATGCATCACCATTAGCTGGGTCCACACCCGCGTACTCTCTCAAATAGAATGCCGCTACACTTTCTCCTACTCGGTTGATGTGTCGTCCGATAACAATATCGGCATTATCGTTAGGTAAGGATTTTAGTTCGTTAGTGTTACTACTAATATTGAAGTTGGATGTCCAGGTAAAATCTTCTGATTCGACATTCCTTGTATTTAACACAAACTCTATTCCTTGCCCTTCCAATGTGCCAATGTTTGAATTTATACTACCTGCACCGCTGCTTGGAACTAAAGGGACACTGAACAACAAGTCTTCGGTATCTTTTTTATAGTAATCCAATTCTCCTGAAATACGACCATTTAGAAAACCAAATTCAACACCAATATCGGTTTGGGTGGACTGCTCCCAGGTTAAATTAGAATTTCCTGGTTGTGCAGGTGCTAAACCAGGGCGTTGGTTATAGGATACCCCGGAGAATAAAAATAGCGAAGGATAATCACCACCGATATCAGCATTCCCTAATTTACCCCAGCTTGCGCGAAGCTTTAAAAAGGATAGTGCTCCAGAATCTTTTAAGAAATCCTCTTCAGATAGAATCCAACCGCCTGAAAATGCGGGAAAAGTTCCAAAACGTACGTTACTACCGAATCGGGAAGAACCATCACGTCTTATACTCGCTTTGAGAAGATACTTTCCATCTAAGTCATACGTGGCTCTTGCAAAATAAGATACGAACGAACTTTTCAAATCAACTCCAGTACCGGCAGTAACTTCTGCACCCCCGCTAACTGTAGACAAATCATCCGATGGAAATTGTTGACTGGTGACACTGGTAATTCTCCTGTTATATTTAATGAATTCTGTACCAGCAACCACATTTATATTGTGTCTTTCAGCAATTAATTTGTCAAAGGTGGCATAATTACTAAAAGTATAACTTTCAGATTCCAGGTCTGATGCAAAAGCTTGGCCACTGGTGGATTGAAAAAGCGCATTTTGACCTCTAAAATTATCTTCGGTTTGTGAAAACAAATCATAGGAAAAGTCTGAATTCAAAGACAGTGATGGGATGAATTTATACTCGCCAAAAACTTTTCCAACGGTTCTACGTATAATGGTTTTAAAAAAAGCATTGTCCGCATCTAATAAAAAGTTTCCATATAGCGTATTTGGGTTTGCTGTCCCATCGTCTAATCTGGCAGGTGAGAGTGGAGATTGAGCGATTGCTTGAAGCGGAGTAGCAAAGGCGTTGTCATTCGCAATACGATCAATTTCTGTTCTAGAAAAGCTCATGTTCATTCCAGCTTTAAACTTTTCGGATAGTTGGTGACTTACATTTACCCTAGCATTTACTCTTTCCAATTCATTGTCGCGTATAATGCCTGTAGTATTATTGTAGGCACCTGAGAAAAAGTAAGATGTTTTTGCATCAGCTCCTGACATGGAAAAATCGGCATCTGTTTGATAGCCATTTTGAAATGCAAAATCTGACCAATTGGTATCAACCTCTCCAGTTCTCCAATCGGTATCCCCAGCTAAAAAGTCGAACAGATCTTCTACTTCTGCCTGACCTTCATCTGGAGTAAAGAAGGGTGAGTTTCTCCCTGCTTCGGTAAACAGTTCAACGTATTCCGCTGAATTTAGCCATTCTCGTTTATTCGTTGGTTCACTAAATCCTTGCGATAAATTGAGGCTAAATTTTGCTTTTCCTTGCTTTCCCCTTTTAGTAGTTATGAGAACAACACCGTTAGCTCCTCGGGCACCATATATTGCCGCTGAGGATGCATCTTTTAAGATGTCTATTGATTCTATTTCGTTAGCACTTAAAGTTAGAAGTGGATTTGTGGGAGCGCCAGTTCCAATATCTGCACGGCCACCGGTCGGGTCGATTAAAGGAATCCCATCTAATACATAGAGAGGTTGGGTTCCTCCACTTACACTAGCAGCTCCTCGAACCCTTATGTTTATTCCACCTTCAACTTTACCATTGGTTTGCGTTACCTGTACTCCTGCAGCTTTAGCAACCAGGGCATTTTGAAGATTGGGATTTGGAACTTCTGATATATCATCAGAAGTCAGTTTGGAGATATTATCAGTTAGCGTTCGCTTGCTTTGGGTACCATACCCCACCACAATAACTTCGTCCAATTGCGATGCATCTTCTTCCATTTGTACATTAATAGTAGATGATGAACCTACTGTTTTTTGAACAGTTTTTTGTCCCAAATAAGAGAATAACATTATAGCACCAGTGTCTGCCATAATGGAATACTTACCATCAAAGTCAGTTTGGGTACCTGAAGTAGTTCCTTTGACGAGGACATTTACGCCCGGTAAGGGTACACCCTCTTGATCAGTAACTGTACCGGTAATTGTTTGTTCCTGACCAAAGGATACATGAGTTAAAAACAGAGCTAATAGTATCAGAAATACATGGTGTTTTGATTTCATTTTCGATTTTTTAATAAGCTTGTCTAAAGTCCTAAAAAATATTTAAATAACAAAACTATATTCATCAAACAATGAATAGAAAAATCAGATTTAAGATATAGCTGAAAAAGGCTCTTAGAACATGAATAATAGTCAATAAAATGCTAATAAAAACTTAATATCGACAATATCAATCAAAAAACCGGCGCTCCCACCGGTTTTTGACTAACTAACTCAAATAATTGAAAACGAATACTTTATACTAGTGTTCTGTTTAAATTTTAACGTGTTAATTTTAAAGTTATTGTTGTAAGTGTTAAAAAAATAAATTTAATCTTGTAAGGCGAATACTTTTCTAAGGACTTCTGTAGTTCTCGACGATAAATTTGTCCTAATCTGTTCTTCTTCAATAGCTATCATTTTATAAACGCCATTCAATGCTTCTTGTGTTACATAATCCGTTAGGTCGGGATTTACCTTGTTAGTTAATGGGATAGCATTGTATCGTGTAATGATCGAACTCCAAATTTTATCGGCACCTACTTTTTCAAAAGATGTATTGATGACCGGGTTGAACCTTTCATAAAGCGCCGTATTGGTTTTGTTTTCCAAATAGGAGGTGGCCGCATTATTATTTCCTAGAAGTATATTTCTTGCATCTGTAAAGGACATTTCCTTTACGGCGTTCACGAAAATAGGCGTAGCTTGGGAGACCGCATCTTCTGCAGCCTTGTTTAAGACTCTAAGGCCCTCGTCCGCTAAATTACCTAACCCTATATCCCTAAGGGTCTGGTCCACTTTTCTAAGTTCTTCTGGTAGCAGAATCTTAACCAGTTCATTTTTATAAAACCCATCGGTCTGGGTGAGCTTGCTTACCTGTTTTTCTATTCCTTGGTCCAAAGCTTCTTTCAAACCGTTTGCAATAACTTCGTTACTTAGCCCTGTTC
>JBBSKR010000071.1:0-16249 GCA_038256135.1 Flavobacteriales bacterium
AGAAATAATGGTCTGCGTACCAAGTCCGGTATCTAGATTCACGATTCGAAGTTGGGCATCATAACCCTGAGAGTTATTTATTTTAAGTACAATCTGCTCGTTCACCGGATTGGTTGCCACTTCAGTTATAAATTCCCCTTCAGCCGCTTCATAAACCATTCGGGTTCCCGATCCATCAACATTAATGGAATATAATTTATTGAAATTAGGATAGTAAATGGCACTTCCGTTATTGTACCAGGCGAATTCAATTTCATCTTGTCTAAATCCGGCCACAGCAATTTCTTGGGTTAATTGTCTTTGATCCGTTCCATCCAAGTTCATCGTAAAAATATGCGCTTCCCCACCCAGCGTCCTAATAAAGGCAACCTTACCCACAAATCTGTTGGTCTTTGGTCTATAGGAGTTGCTACTGGAACTTGTTAATTGTATTTCATTTTGATTTACTTCCTCGTTATTGGTGCCCGTAGGCTCGCCCCCAGAGAAGATAATGTTGTTGCCATCCCTATTTCTGACGTATAGGAAACGGTTCTCTGCCACACCCTGTAATTGAAAGCTACTTATTTTACTTTGTACGGGAGAAGTGATTTCATCATCTGCGGTTACCTGCCAAAAATAGTTGGCGCCGATAGACAAATTTTCTACGGTAAGAACAGTGTCCAACAAAGATTCAAAAACTTGGGTCTCTCCGGTATTCCCATTTCTAAGTTCAAGGGTATACTTGAGTTCGTCGGTATCATTTGCAGAAGACGACCAAACAAATGCTACCGGGCTGGACACCGTTTTCTGTTTGTCTTCTGGAAATAGCAGCTTGGGAACATCTGGTCGTAAATTAGTGGCAACGGTACTGTCCAACTCAAAGACTACATTCGTAGTTTTACCGGTTAAAATATTGGCGGGTTCAAAGGCGGTTTGAAATTCATCTTTTTCGGCTTGCACGGAATAGTCTCCAATACTGATATCCTCAATGGTGAAATTACCTTCACTATCCGTGAAGACTGTCGTAGAAGACGGATTGGTGGTAATTTTTACATTTTCCAATGGGGTATTCAATCCGTTGGAAACCACTTTGCCCTCCAAAGAACCAAAAGTTTGGTCGCCCAGGGTTTCCTCTTCGCATGATATCAGAAAAAGTAGGCTTATGATTGCTGAGAAACAATAGATATTTTTAAAATTGGCCATTAGTTATTCAATTAAATTATTTTAAATTTTTTCCAAACCTCCACTCTAGCCCAAGGCTAAAGTTATAATAGTAATCATCACGAATCCCGTTAACGACATTGTCAATGGCATCGCTGGTCGTATGATTGTTTTCTGCGCTTAATACAAGGGATAGTTTGGGGTTTACATTGTATTTTACGGCAAGACCGTACTGTAGATTTAGTCCGGAGGTGTCTTCCGTTAGGTCGGGGTCTGCTGTACGGATATCAAAAATTCTACCAATACCACCATAAATATACGGTGTTAACTTATCTTGGGGTAGAAAGGTATATCCTAAAGTCAGGTTGCCGGACACGTATTCCTTGAAAAAGTCTTGACCGCCCGTAAAATAGAAATAATCGCCCTTAAGGCCTATGTCAAATTTTGGGGACAGATAGAGACTATATTTTAGTCCCCCACCAAATCCCAAAGATTTTTTTGTAAAATCACCATTAAATAACGGGGCATTTCCAGAAATACTGAAACCGCTTTTTAAAACTTCCATTGCCTGGGTTCTATCGTATAAAAGGGTCGACTCTTCTTCAAGCTTTCTGGTGTTGTACATCGAAACTAAAGAATCATTCTTCACGACTCCTTCCGCGGTGCTCCACAAATCATCTTGTACCCCTTCAATAATTAAGGATTCTACTGCATTTTCAATGGCATTTTGAATGGCCAATTGAATGGGTTCATTCTTGGTGATGCCTGTTTCTACTTCCAACAAACGTTGAAATTTTACATATTTGAAAAGACTGGCGTCAATGGCCTGTGAAAGTATGGTCTTTGATACATAGACCGTTTTCAGTATTTTTCCGTTGGAGGTGGAAACGGCGCGCAAATAGATGGTAATACGATCTTGGCGGTATTGGGTAGAGCCACCTACGCCAAAATAGCGGGCGCCATATCCTCCGGTTATAATATTGGTATCATAAGAGATGATACCGCCTTCCAATAGAATTCCGGCATACAACAAAGGTGGTAAATTGGGTTGTCCTCCCTGGTCTCCTGTATACTCTTGCCGTGTAGATCTTATGATGTTTCTTTCGTTCAAGAGGTTGGAAAGGTTCTCCCGTTCTATGGGGGTGAACCATTTTGAATCTTCCAAGGCCTTGATCAACATGGTGGTAGCACCTTGGGGTACCGCCGTACTAAAGGTGCTGGCATTTTCCACACTTTTGTATTGCCCCGTTTGGTCTTTAAAATTATAGACCCCTACCACGATGGGTTCGCTGGGTAAGGGTAAATTTTTCAAGGATTCTGATTCTGAGGTACTTTCACCCAATCTCGATGTTGACGGCGCCACAGGCTGATTAAAATAGGCGCCGCAACTACTCAATAGTATACATACCCCTAGGGTAAAGGTTTTTTGAAATAACTTCATGAAACTTAGGTTAGTTGGGTACAATGATTTGTGTTTGTTCGCCAGTAGTCGTATCCAGAATATTGATGACGAGGCCTTCGCCCGATTCAAAAACCTCCAGCAACAACGAACCAATGTTAAAAGTTCCTGGTTTCAGGCCATCACCCAATTCAGCGTTAAATACGGACCGGGTCAATTGTCCCAATAATTGTCGATTTAGGCTTTCTTGAAAATCCTGTAGTTCAGACCGATCATTATCAAAACTATTGGTATTGGTAAAAGAGTTTTGTGCGTTGGCAGAACTTAATAACCACTGGTAATTGAAGGTATTGCCTCCAAAATTGGGATTTTTAGGCGTATATACCAATTGCTGGGCATAGGTGTACCCAGATAGTGCAAGAAAAAATAATAATAAGAGAATTCGTTTCATAATCAATATTGAATTGTATTCTGCCTTATGGCTTTGTTTTGTTGAAAATAATAATTTATTCTTGCGATGGATTGATCCACCATTTCCTTTATATAGGAACTACGTGGATTTAAAAAAAACTGCACTATTAACTCATCCCCGGCATATATTTTCATCTGGGTATTACCACCAATGGCCAATACCTCGTCTACTTTAACGATCTTGTTACCCTTAATATTATTGTTATTGTAGGCCAAATAGAACATTTGATAAAAATCCCTACCAGGTTTGGTTTTGGTATTTTCAAATACCAGGCCCGTTAACAGGTCGATGTCTTGTGCCTGATTGGATTCCTTTTTAACCTGAATATTTTCTTTCTGCACTACTTTTGGCTTTATCTCATCCTCACCTTCAAAACCGTTGATGACGATACGGTCTTTGCCAATTGCGGTTCCATCCTCATAAATCAGAACAAATACGATGGTTCGTTGCCCGTCAGCTAAATCCAAGGTAGTGGTGCTTATATTTTTACGCTCCCCTGCTTCAATAATGAAATATTGTTCGTCTTGAAATTGTTCTACGGAAGAATCCGCACTTTCGTTCTTTGTAATCAGTGCCCTGTAGCGCAAGCTTTTTTTCAGGCTTGTTTTATTATACGCGGAAAATGTGATTTTAGTCAAGATGGTTTCCGTTTCTATATCAATATTGGCTGCTACCTCATTATTGAACTGTGCTTTGGCAAGAAATGGTGTACAACCAAAAATGAGTATCATGAAGATAAAATGTATGCTTTTTAAATGCACGATTAATTTTTTTTGAGATCAGCCTTTGTGAGCAATTTTTTATGTTGCGCTATTTGTACATGCTCCGCATCAAAAATAGTCAATACGATTTCTGTATGGTCTTCTGGCCCAAAATTTATTGTGGTGGTAGATAGTGTTTTGCTTTCTTCTGAATCTAAATAGAAATTACCGCTTTGGTTATTGTTGTTCGTATTTCCTGATCGGCTTCTTTTTTGAACACTCAGCATATACTTAAGTTCCTTGGCCTGTGGGGTATTGTTGGTACAATGACCGCTAATGGTAACCCTATTATTTTCAATGGGTTCCACTGTAATGGTCGATAGCAACTTGTCATTTTCCTGTGCGGCAGCAAGCATTGACACCAATGTTAAGGTGCATAGGGAAATGGTTTTTTTGAACATGATCAAGATATGGGTGCTTATGCTAGTTTGTATTTCGTATGATAAGGCTTTGTGAACCCTTATCCATGGTTATTTTCATTTTATCCACAATGCTGTTTGTGCCATGAATGACCAGATTTTGGTTGTTGCCATTTTGTTGAACGGTACGTTCCAATAACTGTTTGCCGTTGAACATATTGTATTCCAACAGTAAATTATTGTTGCCTTGTTGGGTAACGGTATAGTCAATAATTTCCGCTTTTAGCTTTAAATCTATTTGGTTTGAATTGCCAAATTGGTTGAGTTGTATATCGCTTATTTGCGATTGAGTAGCGATGTTGGTAAGGTTGTTATCACCGATTTGATTTATAAAAATACCGGCTTGGGCTACATTGATCGCTGCTGGATCTACGACTTCGTTAGATTGTTGTGAGAAGTAATTCAATTGCTGTTGGTTATTGCTAAAATTGTTAGCAATTTCAATTTCTTCATCAATAATGCCTTGAGCTTTTAGATTGGACAAACTAAGACTAACGAGTAAAATACATAGAATTAAATATTTTTTTCTCATGATAGCTTTTTTGATTAATATTAAAAAAGATACGGAACATTTTAAAATGTTCCGTAATCTTTTACCATTTACTGATTTGTATTTTTCAAATCAGTATTAGTTCATTTGAGTTACATTCGCAATGTTTCCTGCACCTGATTGAGTTATAGTGCTCATTTGGTTGTTACCTGATTGAGTAACCTTGGCAAAATGCGTTCCTGCTCCAGTACCCATTTGGTCAATTAAACTCATATGGCTACTTCCATTTTGTTTTACTATAGCCGTATTACCACCAGTACCGTTTTGCATTATATCACTATCATTTAAGTCACCATTTTGGGTAACCGTTGCAGTACTATTGGCATCGGTATCTTGTTGGATAAAACTATCATTACCACCTACTGCACCAGATTGCTTTACGGTAGCTACATCACCAGTTCCTGTCTGTTCAACTTCGCTGATTTGACCTGTTCCGCTTTGGGTTACCGTAGCAACTGAATTAATAGAAGCTGTTGGTGGCGCAAATCCTTGATTTATTTTACTGCTATTTCCTGACCCTGATTGCCTAACCGTAGCTGAATTTCCAGAGCTGGTTCTTTGTTTTACGAAGCTGAAATGATCATCTGCATCTCCTACCTGGCGAACATCAATTGAATTATTTTGTGCTGATTCTTGTCGTGCTTGACTTTTATGTCCTGCAGAACCTTCTTGGTATATTTTAGCCGTATTAGGAGCTCCAAAAATTTGATTAACTAAACTATTATGATTTGCACCAATTTGGTCTACATCAGCAGAGTTTCCTGTTGGTCCTCCACCGGTAATTTGTGTTACTTTACTTTTGTTGCCACTTCCATTTTGAAAAACATTAGCATCTGCATCAACAGTACCATCTTGTTTAATGTAACTGGTATTTTTAGCAGGTCCAATTTGTCTAACAATAGCTTGGCCGTCTGTAGCATTATTTTGTAATATGGTACTAGACTGTTTATTAGAACTATTTCCTTGGTATACTTTTGCTAAATTACCTGAGGAGCCTGCTATTTGGTCAATAACCGAGGTATTTTCATTACCTCGCTGATCTACCTCTGCATCGTTATTACTGCCATCAACAGTAATAGTACTTGTATTTAGCTCACCTCGTTGGTCTACTTCAATTAAGTTGTCATCACCTGTAATCAAAGAAGTAGATGTATTTTTTTCACCATTTTGATAGATGATGGCATCTTTATTCATATTAGAACCATTGGTGGTTTCAAATGTAGAGGTATTTTCTTCACCGATTTGAGTGACCTTTAAGGTATTCTCGTTACCATTTGTGTTGGTAACCGTTGAGGAATTCAACATTCCGGTTTGCGATACATTGGCATCATTCGCCGTACCAGATTGGGTAACCGTACTACTGTTCTGGGCCATTACGAACGATCCCATTGCTAGTGCCATGGCACTTAAAACTACTTTTTTCATAAAATTTGAATTTAAATTATTAATAAATGATTAATACTCAAAATTGGATATTTCAGTTTTCTGAAACAGCCATAGTACTAAGTTCCAAATAGGGGTTTAGGGATGCCCTTTTTAGATGAAATAAAATCATTTAATAAATTGAAGGTTATAACGGGGGGAAAGTTATACTGATAGAAAACTCGTTTTAATTTTTTTTCAATTAAATATGCATTTTCTTATTCCGGTTAGTTAATTATTCTTGAAGCAATGTTAAGGCAACAAGTGCTGCATATTGATTTTAATCGATGAAATGCACGATTAATGGTCGAACTATTATTATTTTAAAAAATATCAAATCGATATTATCCCGTATCACAAATTTTAATATGAAAAAAAAGGAAGTCATTTTATACTTTATTTGCTTAAAATGAAATTTTCTGTTTGTGCTACTGTTATTTGTTTATGGCTTTTAAAAAGTTCTTATTTTGGTTTTGAATGGAGTAGCAGTACTGCAATAAGATATGATTACATAAAAAAAGCCGCCCTCATCAGGCGGCTTTTGATTCCAATTCGAAATTTTATTATTTCATATCTTCGGAGGATTCCATCATCGGGGTATAACTGAATTTTTGTCCACCAACGGAGGCATCAGCCATTAGTCCGGCTTTTGGTAAAGCAAAAACAGCAACTCCCTCTCGATATTTGGCATTAACCGCAACTCCCGATTTTATGGCAACAGCGGAAGCCTCAGCGGAAAATTCGTAATCCCCGTCCTTAAATTCTGCAAGGTCAGCTTCGGTTTCGAAGAAGATAATTTCAGTGATGGCTTGACCACCTGCTTGTAGCCCTATGCTCAACTTTTTCAAGTCGGCCATTCCGATCATGGTTCCGTTTTCATAGACCACCCCGTTACCCGAGGCACCGCCAATAATCAATCCTCCTTTACCTACATTGGGGAAAATGACATATCCCGCAGAGGCAGAAAAAAATTGGTCCAAGCCTACTTCCATTTTCATTAGTTTTTCTTTTGCCTTCTTGGCGTCTTTTATAACCTTTCGATCTTTGGAATTTTGCGCAGTCGCTCCAATTGCCATGAAAAGGATAACAGTGAATGTAATTGATTTTAAAATTTTCATATGTTCCTGTATTTATAGTATTTGTTTTAGGACGTGAGATTCACGACCACTATGTAAAATTAGCTTATAGGCCATTTTCAATTTATCCTATTCAATTTTATTATTAATGCAATAGGATTTAAGTATTTGTATATCAGTTAATTATATGTTAATTAATTAATATTTGGTTTGTATAACAAACGAATGGATAAGGTGTTCATGGCATTGGATATCTACTTAATTTCTAGGCCCTAAACTTTTAAAATATAGAACATTGACATCAAAAGTATATTCAAGGATGTATTTTTTGGAAGATTGATTTTTGTGAAAAGTGTGTAGCTTTTATTTGATATTTTCTTTGCTAAGAGACATTTTGGAAATTTATCAATGTTTTTTACGTCCCTTTTTGCACATTTCGTTGTTATCCCGAAATATCGGGATTGAACGATAGCCCTGCTATCCTTAACCCAGAACCGTCGGGGTTGCCTTTAACTATAAGGCAAGTTGGAGGTTGAAAAAGCATCCCAGGAAGCCACACCGCCGTTATCCGAGTTGAAAATGATAATCGTATTATCCTACAGCCCCAGTTTTTCAAGATTGTCCAACACAATACCAATGGCATCATCCATTGTTTCCGCCAACCCGGCATAAATCGGATTATCCTGCGAATGCGGATAGGCAATTTTTTTTCCATGGTAAACCCTTTGTCCGCAATACCATTTTCGGTGGCCTTTTCCCGATATTTCTCCCATTTTTCCTGTGTGGTCTGTATGGGTCCGTGAACCGCATAAAAGGACAGGAAGGCAAAAAAAACTACTATCTTGATGTGTTGCAATAAAATCATTGGTTTCCTTGGCCAAGCGTTCGGATAGGTTTTCACCGTCGTGCCGGTCCTCTAACTTCGGATTTTCAAACGGGGAAAAATAGCCTCCCATGGGACTGCCTTTGTCCCGGCCTCCTTTGTTGATCGGGAAGCCATGGTCCTCTGGGTAGGCACCTTCATCGCCCCGATGCCACTTGCCCGCAAAAAAAGTTGTGTAGCCATGATCCTGAAGTGCCTCTGCAATAGTGATATCTTGCTGCGGTAGGTGATGCACATAGTCCGCTGGTAAAAGGCTATCATGCCGTCCCATAGTACGCCAGTCTCCCCAGATGTTTCGCCTATCCAATTGGTCACGCCATGTCTGGCCGTAAATTTACCGGTCATAATGGTTGCTCTGGATAGTCTATTTACTTAACCCCGCTCAATCTGATAAAATCTTTATTATTCAACAAAAACTACGCTTGTTTTGCCAAAGGCATAATCGTGAAGTCCATAGTCAGAAATATACTTTATCAAGGCGTTTGAATTTTCAAAACAGCTTACTGGTTTGATATCTTATTACTATAGCTTTAATCAATAGAATTCTCCGAGGCTCTGCCTTGGATGTAGCGTCGATACAATCAAGTATCTTTGCCAAACAACAAGAACCAAGAGTTAAGACAAAAAAAAGTCTAGTTTCTTGGCTCTTATAGCAGCGGTCTTGTTTCTGATACTTCGATGGCTTTGCCTCGAGGCATTTCATTTTCACCTTGATTTTGCCATTACACTACCGCCACTTAGTAAAATTTGTCATTGGGTATTGTCCTTTCCTGCATGGTTTTATGAAACTTTTCAGGTTTTAAGTGAACAAAATGGAATTATGATAACCGCTTTCTTATTTTGATTTTTTCAATCTCTTTTCTTCCTTCTTTTCCTTAGCGGTTTTAACTGGTGCTTTTTTTACATTCTTCTTTGCGTCTTGACTTTTTGCCATAATGATATTTATTTATGAATTATACTATTAGTTATTACTCCGTTTAAAAATAATCCATTATTGAAACATTTGGTTTAAAGACCGAAGGCTTTTTTAGGGTTATCGACCATAATCAAGTCAATCTCCTTTCTGCTAAACCCTAGTTCGAAAAGTTTCGGGATCAATACCTCCGAAATTGTGCTGTATGGCTTGTCGTTTCCATTACCAAAGAGGTTTAACTCCATGTCACCATTGTTATAATCTATAGCCCAACCATCGTCATGCGATAACAAAAGTCTGGACAGCAATGATTGTTCCCGAAAGACTACTATCATTTCTAGATATTCCTCCATTCGATTCCCGCTGACCCCATCGAGGCTGATCCATATCCCTTGGTTTGCCATCGCTAAGCGTTCCAGGTCCGTTCCGTTTTGGGCATGGACCCAAATTAGTTTATTCAAATCGAAATAATGTTCCCTGGCCAAACTAGCTTGTGACCTCATACTCGTTCCGTCGCCCGTATGCACGGCTATGGCCATCCCGGTTTTATCGCTCAGCATCATTCCGGCCTTTACTATTTTTTGTTCGACCTCATCCAGTTCCCCTTTTCCGACGCCCAGCTTTATAAAACCTGGCCTGATTTTAGTATCGGCTATCCCATTTTCCCATTCTTCATACCATTTGGCCGCTAATGACTCAACAGATTCGGCATAAATACTTTCTGGAAGGTATTTTTTATCCACTGCTGCATAATAACCCGTGTTCGTGACAATATGGATGCCCGAAAGTTCCGAAAGCCTTTGTAAAAGCTCTACGTTTTTACCGATGTAGCTCGGTGTACATTCGAAAAGGGTGCTGTATCCTTGGGTTTTTAGATATTTCAGGTGGGGCAGTATCAAATTGATGGCTTTTTCCTCGTCTTCAATGGGTTGGTTCGCGTTCTTGGTACCATTGAAATTTGTAATAATATGCTCATGTACGAGTGTTTTTCCCATTTTCTGGACCGACAGTTTTCCGTTTACGGTCATGATATATTCAGCATGCTGCCCAAACACGGTATCCATTGAACATCCAACTAAAATCAATACAACGAGTAAGTAACTATTTTGGGATTTCATATTTTGGGATGCTAGTATTTGCTTTAGGTTCTACTATAAAAATACCATTCTTGTCCACCGGTAAAAGAAACAAGACCGCTGTACTTCGGCAGGCTCAGTAACCACCCTAAATGAATATAGAAGCAAGACTTGGATTTAACAAACAGATGATCAATTAAAATATGTCCGTAATTTCATAAAGCCTATTATTTTTTTTCTTTTTATGACAGTAAGGCGTGCCTTTTGAAAAAAATCATTCAATGTATACCCAATTATAGTTTGGACTGTGTCAAGAATTTGAACCGGACACTATTGATGAAATTTCAAAAAAAAATTGCTCACGGGTACAATTAGTTACCCTATACTTTACTTGCTTTTATGTTTCTTCATGTTGCAAGTAGGAAAATAAAGTCGACGTAATGTGAATATTTTAGATTATCTAAATCTTAGTTACAATTCGTCCTAAATAATATTACTTGGCCGATTTTCTTCTGTTCGAAATAAAATTAGAAATAATTTTGATTAAAACCACTGTACATGAAAGCTATTTATATTAAAATAAAAAACCGTGTGGAAAGCCAAGAGTTTTTGGCCGTAATGGTTTGTTTGACTATCGCTTTAACGGTATTCTTCATAATGAAAGTTTTGAGCAGGGAAATCCCTATATAATATAATATCAAGGACCATCACTTATTTGAACTTTATTTATATTTTGCCAACTGATTAAATTCTCTGATTTTGTTATCATTGCTAATTTTCAAAAACATATTTTTGAGCGTGGCTAAAACGAACTTTTAATCCCGACAGTTTTAGGGAATATTAAGGCACATCCATTTTTTTATAAAAATAATTACAGATTTTGAGACCTACCGTATTAATAATAGATGATGACATGGTGTCACAATTCGCTTCAAGATATGCTGTTGAGCAATGTAAAATTGACACACTTATTTACGTTAGCGATAGTGCCCAGGAGGCACTGGACCTATTGTCACAGCTCATGGCGTCTGGAAAAGGTTTACCGGACTTCATATTCCTTGACCTCGTTATGCCCGAAATGGGAGGATGGGAATTTATAGATAGATTACAAGAAACCTTTGTTCATACAAAAGAAACAAGAATCTTTGTATTATCCGCATTTTCTAATTCCAAGGACAGGAATAGGGCAAAAAATCACTCGTTGATAACCGGTTTTTACGACAAGCCTATAACAAAAAACATAGTCGATTCGATTTTTACCACATTTATTGAATGATTTAATCCTTTTTTTGAATTTGTAATATGTGCTTTTCATAGGATATGGTATCATGCAAAGTCTTCCATCAATCAATTAATTTTAAGTTCTGCTTTTTGTATTTAAATTCCCCCAAGCATTTATACAAAGACTTTCCGGCCTAATGAATGTATTCATAAAATTCAAATCAAGCAGTTTCCATTGCTGTATTTAGAAATGTCTTTTTACATTCTGATAACGATTTCTAGTCATGACCTCGTGTCCATAAAATATGAAAAACAATAGTCCAAAGGTCGCAACTACCAACAAAAAAAAAGTATTGAAATTTACTACTATATTTTTTTGGCCGTTCTAAAATTCCAAAATTCGGGATTTCTTTAAATGGTAAGAGATATAAGCTTTTCGTAGGTCCATACAAGGATGTACAAACTTGCCAGTAACATTAATGCTGCGGAAGCATAGAGCAAAGTAAGTTATTGCATTTCAAGTTACATCCGACCGAACCAAGGTTTCATACAAGCTTTTCAATCCTTTAATTTAACGTTTAAATCGATACTAAAAACCCTAATAGACCATTGGGAAAATTAAAATCCTATAATAAGCTTTCAATAAAAGGTAAGCATAGTTTTTGATGATTTAGATTGTCCACTAAAATTACGATGGTTTTCTAATAAAATTCTAATGAGATTGGCTGCTAGGATTTCTAACCATTATCTATCTTTAAGCTAATAAAATAGTACACTCATCTACATTTCATTCTATAACATTAAATGATCCAACAAATATTAGTCATCGAAGATGAACAGAATGTCGGGGCCTTTATCAAAAAGGGATTAACAGAATCTGGCTACAAGGTATATTTAACTTATGATGGGGAACAGGGGATTCAAATTCTAAAGCAGAAAGTAATAGATCTAATTGTACTCGATGTTATTTTACCTGGATTGGATGGCAAGCTGGTTGCTAAAAAAATAAGGGAACTTGGGTACAGCGATTTACCGATTATCATGCTTACGGCCTTGGGAACTACCGAAAATATTATACAAGGTCTAGATTCTGGTGCGGACGATTACTTGATAAAGCCCTTCAAGTTCAAAGAGCTCTTGGCTAGAATCAGAGCTTTGACGAGACGTAATAAACACATCAAAATTAGAAATAAACAATTAGCCATCTACGATTTAGTGTTGGATAGGGATTCAAAAATTGTAAAAAGAGCAGGTACGGAAATCAAATTAACATTTACAGAATTTCGATTGTTAGAATTTCTATTGATTAATAAGAATAGGGTTTCAAGCAGAATCGATATTCTAGAAAATGTTTGGGATATCAACTTTAATCTTGGAACAAATGTGGTGGATGTTTATGTAAATTACCTTAGAAATAAGGTAGACAGGGGCTTTGAACCGAAATTAATTGAAACCGTTATAGGAATGGGCTATATAATTAGAGAACCTGTATAAGTGAAAATTAGAAATAAAATAACGATAATTTTTGTTTTATTTACTGCATTACTGCTGATTGCGGTTTTTGTATTTGTTTATTTTTCTGTAAAAAAATATACTGCAAATGAGTTTTATCTTAGGTTAAGCCAAAGGGCAACCATTGCGGCACAGGCATATCTAGAAGAAGATGAGTTGAACACAGGTATATATGAGGATATTCGTAAACGTCATTTGCAAACATTACCAAATGAACAGGAAAAAATCCTGAAAATCGATACTCCGGAAAATAAACTTAGCCCCCCTTCTTATTACCCTCTAGATTTAGACTTCTTTACAAGAGTTCTAGAGACTGGCTATGCTGAAACCAAAATTGGCGAGAATTATTTTGCAGCAATTTTATATAACGATAACCAAGGGAATTTCGTTGTTATACTGTCGGCAGAAGACCAATATGGGCAGTCAAAAATGCAAAATCTTTTTAAAACATTGGTGACAGCTTTTATATTGAGTTTAATTGTTCTATTTGTGATTGGCCAATTTTATGCTAAACAGGTTTTGAAACCTATTTCCGATATTATCGGTCAAGTAAATAAAATAAGGGCAAAAAACCTTCACCTAAGGCTTGTAACGAACCATAATAAAGATGAGTTGGGAGACCTTTCCAGGACGTTCAACAATATGCTGGATAGACTAGAAACTTCATTTGAACTTCAGAGTAGTTTTGTACATAACGCTTCCCATGAATTGAAGACACCTTTAACTGCTATTATCGGGCAAACCGAGGTTTCCCTTAGTAATGTTAGAACAAAAAATGAGTACATAGAAACCCTTCTTACTGTTGAAAAAGAAGCTTTAAGGCTCAATGAACTAATCAATGCCCTTCTTGAACTTACCCATACCGAACACGATTTGAAAGGCCTGGTCATAGAAAGTATTAGAGTAGATGAACTGCTAATGGGTATTAAAATGGGCCTTGGTTCCAAAAGTTCCCGCCAATTGCATATCAACTTTAAATTTTTACCCAATGATTCCAAAAAACTTATTTTTCATGGAAACCCAAGTCTAATAAAAGTTGCTTTCTTAAATATTATCGACAATGCCTTGAAGTTTTCACAAAACGGAAATATACAACTTGGAATCAAGGCAACAGAGAATACAATACTAATTTCTATCGAGGATGAAGGTGTGGGCATTCCGAAAGAAGAACTCAAAAGCGTATTTGAACCGTTCTTCCGAGGCTCGAATGTAAGAAAATATAAGGGTTTTGGTTTTGGTCTCCCATTAGCGCATAAAATAATAAGACTTCACGGTGGTGACTTAAAAATTTATTCAGAAGTCGGAAAAGGCACAAGTGTTATTATAGAACTTCCCAATCTTGAACAAGGTTTTGAAATAGCACGTTAAATTTTAATGCGGTTCTAATTTGATTCTTAATTCGCTTTAATGTTACCTAAGTATCATTGTGCTATAAATAAAAATATGTGCATTATGAGAAAAATCCTAATACCTACGGACTTAAGCGTAGCTTCATTGAAATTAGCGGAACATGCCTTTAAAATTTATGAGAATGAAGTGATCGATATAATATTCATCTACCCATACAGATTACCGCATTGGGAAATGGAGCTGTATAGCTTCTCGCCAAGTAGGATTATCTCTGAAAACACCGGTGATGATTTCTTTAAGGCAAAGGACGAACTTGTCAATAGATATTACATGAACATTAATTCCATTTTAATCAAATTGTTTACTGGTGTCAATTCAATGGCCTTCAAAAATTTCACAGAATATAACAAAGTAAAAACAGCATTAATTCCACAAAAAGGAGTTTTGAATTTTAGAAAAGGTGGAACATTCGATCCAATAGAGCTCATTCAATACAATATTCCTGAAATACATGTAATACAAAGTAATAAAAATGATGAAGAACCATATAACAAAAATCATTCTCAAAGGATTTTTAATGCCTTAAAAAAAGCTTTTCAAGCTACTTGAGCCGAAAATATAAAACCATTATAATTTCAAATGGAAACCATCTAATCAGAAAATTTAGCTCTGAATGGTAAACCTTGTTTGTATACCCTACGATATTTTTTGATCTAGCTTATATGCAACGGAAACATCGGCTATTTTTTTATGCAGAACCCTTTTACTTTAATTTGATTAGGGATTTGGCTACAACAAGAAAAGGAGAGAAGAAATGGAATATTGGAATTGGTTCAAAAGACACAAAAGACGAATAATAATGATGAATATGGCGCATTTATTGAATATGAATTGGCATCATTAAATCAGTTGGGACGAGTTTTGAGATTGTGAATTTTATTATAAATCCACTATAATTAAAAAAACGAAAACAAGAAAAATCGATAAGTTTTATTAAGGAAAAAGGGAAATTTTTAGAGCCATACTTGAAAAAAGTAGTTTTTTTGGTTGGTTGGTGTTCCGTCCGGTATATTGAAGAATGGTTTCCTTTTTATTACTGGGCGGAATTTTTAAAGAATGATACATGGATAGTATTTTGAGGATAAATAAAATCATTGCTGGTAATAAACCTGATTTTTTTAGATTCTATAAATTAGGTGTTCCCATTATTTTGATTGTACTCTTAGTCGTGAGTGTAAATTGGCTAAATCAAAGACACCTGGAACAGGTACAAAATGATTTAGATGCTCTTTACATAGAAAGGTTGGTTTCCCAAGATTATTTGTACAATCTAAACGATCAATTTAATTTAAAAAGGTATCAAATTGCCACAGGAGAGATATTGTTAACTAGAATCAATGGAAATCCGCTAATAGAACAATATATGAGCGATATGAAGGATTCAAGACTTTCACCTGAAGAAACTTTGTATTTTCATCATATCAAGAAGAATTATGAAAAACTTATTCTGATGGAAAGTAGTGCGATTAGTCTTGATAATAAGTCACGAGAAGATTTGATTGGGGAAATGAATCGTGTTCTGGATAAAATCATGTTAGATATCGATAGTCTCTTATCCTCAAAGTTATCAGATAACACGAAACTTCTAGAAGTAAACAAATCAGTACTACAAACAAAAAGCACCTTGTTAAGTGCGGAAATAGGTTTTTTGATTGTTCTTGGAGTAATTTGTCAGATAATAATTTATTATTCCTTAAGTACAAACAAGCAATTTTCATAAAGAAATCATCTTAGGTTTTTTAGTTTATAGCGGGTGTAATCGCTATCATAAGACAATATGAACAATTAAGCGATTTTCGCTAAAAACATAATTCGGATATAAGTTTGCCAGAGAGATTATTGCAATAATCAAAGCTGAAATCCAAACTATTGCAAGGATAATTAAGGTTAATTTTTCCATAAAATATTATTTTAAAATTTCTGAATTTAATTATTCAACGTTCTTTCCGCACTGAATGGCAACGTCTCATATAAAAATAGTGCGAGCTGGCGAGC
>JBBSKR010000072.1:0-16222 GCA_038256135.1 Flavobacteriales bacterium
ACAGCCACAAATAGTTCACTAACGATCAGCAATTTAGCCATCGGTTATGGCCAAAAAAGCATCGCTGAGCATATTTCCTTTGATTTGAAAAAAGGAGAACTGGCTGCTATTGTTGGCATTAATGGTATCGGTAAATCAACCCTATTGAGGACCATAGGAGGATTTCAATCGAAACTATCGGGATCAATTGAAATTGAAGGAAAGGAATTGGCATCAATTCATACCTTAGCGTTGGCCACGAAAGTCAGTGTTGTTCTCACCGAACCCATCGCTTCAAAAAACATGTCCGTAATGGAGCTCCTGGCATTGGGCAGGCAACCTTATACCAACTGGTTGGGAAAATTATCATCAAATGATATTTTAACCATAAACAAAAGCATAACCCTTTTAGAATTGGATTCATTTTTGGAAAAAAAGTGTTATGAATTAAGCGATGGGCAGTTACAGCGGGTACTGATCGCTAGAGCTTTGGTACAAGATACCAGCATTATTCTTTTAGATGAGCCTACTACCCATTTAGACCTATATCATAAAGTCCAAATACTAAAATTATTGAAATCCATTGCGCACAAAACGGAAAAAACCATCCTTTTTACAACTCATGAAATTGAATTGGCCATACAACTATGCGACAAGATGTTGGTTTTGGATGGTCTCAACAATATTTTTGATGAACCTTGTAAACTTATTGAAAACAAGCGCTTTGATACCTTATTCCCTACGGATATCATTTCCTTTGATGCCGCTACAGGTGCCTTTAAAATAAAGAAATAAACGTATTCCCTTACACTACTAAAAATGTAGGCTACATATGTTAATTAAAACAAACAAGGCCCTTTAAAATTTAGAAGTTGATCCAGTATCTTTACTACATCACCTTACATTGATCATGAACGAAATTTATATTTGCCTCCTAGTCGGCATCCTATGTCTTGCCATTGGCTTTTTACTAGGTAATTATATACAGCAACTACAAACCAAATCAAAGCAAAGTGCTTTGGAAGAGCGGGAGCAGCAAATGCAAAATAATCTATCGGTTTTGCAAGATCGCCTAAAAGATTATGAACAAGACCGCATAGCGCTACAATCGAATAAAGAACAACTGGGCAATCAAATTGTACGCTATCAGGCAGATTTAGAGTACCTACAAGAAAAGAACCGGGACCAAAAGGAAGAGGTTGAAAAGTTACAGGAGAAATTCACCAAGGAATTTGAAAATCTTGCCAACAAAATATTGGAGGAGAAAAGCTTAAAGTTTACAGAACGGAATGAAAAGAATATCAAGGATATACTGACCCCCTTAAATGAAAAACTACAACTTTTTGAAAAGAAGGTCGAAGAAAGTCAGAAAGAAAATATAAGTATCCATTCGGCATTGAAGGAACAATTGTTGAACCTACAGACACAAAACCTAAAGATCACCCAAGAAGCGGAAAATTTGACGAAAGCCTTAAAAGGGGATAGTAAAATGCAAGGCAATTGGGGCGAATTGGTATTGGAACGGGTCTTGGAAAAATCCGGTCTTGAAAAGGACAGGGAATACACGGTACAACAAAGCTTTACTAGAGCAGATGGTAGTCGCGTTCTACCCGATGTCATCATTAATCTACCGGATGGAAAGAAAATGGTGGTAGATTCCAAGGTTTCCTTGACGTATTATGAACGTTATGTAAATGCAGATGAGGAACTTAGGGTAAAGTACCTGAAAGAACACATTAACTCATTACGAAGGCATGTGGACCAATTATCCGCAAAAAAATATGAGGACTTATATGAAATGGAGAGTCCGGACTTCGTATTGATGTTCGTCCCTATAGAACCTGCATTTGCCATTGCCATCAATCAAGACAGTTCACTCTACAACAAGGCGTTCGAACAGAATATAATCATCGTAACCCCGTCTACCTTACTCGCTACTTTACGAACGATAGATAGTATGTGGAACAATGAAAAACAACAACGCAACGCCATTGAAATAGCACGTCAAGCGGGCGCACTTTATGACAAGTTCGAAGGTTTCGTCACTGACCTTACCAAGGTGGGCAAAAAAATGGACGAGGCCAAAGGAGAATATAGCGGTGCCATGAACAAATTGACAGAGGGGCGTGGCAACATTGTCCAAAGCATTGAGAAATTGAAGAAAATGGGCGCTAAGGCAAAAAAATCTATTCCAGAATCCATATTAAAACATGCTTCGGAAGATAATGATTTTGAAGAGGATCCAAAATTAGAATTATGAAATGAGCCTAAAGCTATAAGGAAATCAACCCGGAATATGTAATGGCAAAATCGAAAATTCAGGAATTCTTTCAATGTATTCATAATTGAAGTACCTTGATGCTGACAATATAGAACACTAATTTATTTATCAAATGAAAAAAATTGTATCATTAGTCATTTTCGGAATTATTGCCGTAGGAGCAATTTATTATTTATTTATCTATTTTGTACCCTTTAGTGAAGGTGTTCGATCAGGCGAACTCATAAAAATAAGCCACAAAGGAGTTTTGGTTAAAACTTGGGAAGGAGAAATCAGCCAAGGTATTTCCGGAGCGCAAATATTCTCATTTTCCGCATTGGACAAGGATAAGGAGGTTATTGAAAAATTAAAGGAATATCAAGGCCAATATGTGAAGGTGAGTTATACCGAACGCTACGCTACTTTCTTTTGGCTGGGCGATACCAAATATTTTATCACAGAGGTAATAGCGGAACAATCGCCACACTTTAGGAAATAGGAAATTATACTATAATTGAACCATATTTCAAATACAATGGAAAAGTTTAAAAGTGTAAAAGATTCTCAGGTAGCCATTACCGAACTAATGCTTCCCTCCCATTCTAATTTTGGAGGCAAAGTACATGGTGGGCATATCTTGAACCTTATGGATCAAATTGCCTTTGCCTGTGCCTCCAAACATTCACAGCAATATTGTGTAACCGCATCTGTTAATCGGGTAAATTTTTTGAATCCTATAGAAGTAGGGGAATTGGTAACCTTAAAAGCCAGTATCAATTATACGGGCCGTACTTCGATGGTGGTGGGCGTTCGGGTAGAATCTGAAAATATCACTTCGGGAAAAAGAAAACATTGTAATTCTTCCTATTTTACCATGGTGGCTAAAGGAGCGGATGGCAGAAATGTTCCTATTCCAGGTTTAATAGTATCCGATGATCAAGGGGTTAGACGATTTGCACGTAGTAAATATAGAAAATTGGAGGCTCAGGAACGGGACACCAAATTTGAATCCAAATCCTTTAATTCACTCGATTATGTAAAGGAATTGCAAGGTGAGAATATTAAGATTCATCTAAAGTAAGTTGTTTTGCTGCCTCGGCATCCAAAAACCAAATCAAATCCTTTGTTTTTGGAGCTACATGACTTGCCGGATATGCTAAATAACCATCTTCCCTATCAACAATAATTTTAACCTTATCAGCCTTACTGCCTCCAGTAACCAAGAATGCTACTGTTTTGGCATTGTTGATGATCCTTCCGGTAACGGATACCCTTTTTTGACCGGATTCTGGATGGGTGGCCACCTCACAATTATCAGGAGAAATCCATAATTTCAGTTCATGTGGAAAAATGGATGCTGTATGTCCGTCATCACCCATTCCTAAAATGACCAAATCGAACTGTGGCAAGCCCAATTCCTCGGGTAAATGCTCCTTTAGAAAATCACCATAGCGTTTAGCCTCGGTTTTCGGATTTTCCTCACCCTTTATACGATGAATATTTTCCTTTGGTATGGTTATTTTGGAAATAAGGTGCTCTACCGTCATTTTGTAATTACTTTCGGCATCTTCTGGCGACACACAACGCTCGTCGCCCCAGTAAAGGTGAATATCGGACCAATCAACAGCATCGCTAAATTCATCGGCCAACAAATCAAAAACAATTTTTGGCGTGCTACCACCTGACAATGCCACGTGAAATGGCTTCTGTGCAGTTGCTTTTTCCACAAAGAAATTTGTAAATTGATGTGCAACCTTCTCTTTGTTTTGATAAACCTTTACTTCCATTTTTTTATACACTAAAAAAGTTCAAAATTCCTTTATAACTAACAAATGACGCAATATCCGGGATCATCCGCTAAATTTTCGCTCGGATTACGCCATTCCCCTATCCCTTCAATGAGGTCATTTGCATTTTTCGGGCCCCAAACACCTGCGGCATACCCGTACATTTTAACATCTTTACCTTTATTCCAATATTCCAGAATTGGGTCTACAAAGGCCCAAGCCGTTTCCACTTCATCTGCCCGTGCATATAATGTAGCATCCCCTTGCATAGCATCCAACAACAAGCGTTCATACGCCTCCATAACATGTGTTTCCGTTAAACTTGAATAATAAAAATCAAGATTTGCCCGCTCCACTTTAAAACCTTGTCCGGGTACTTTTACCCCAAATTTTACCAATATTCCTTCGTCGGGTTGAATTCGGATAATCAATTTATTGTCCTTATTGCTCATCCCTGATTCTTTGAAAATTTGATGATGTGGTGTTTTAAAGTGAATCACCACCTCAGTAACCTTGGTCGGCATACGTTTAGCGGTTCTTACGTAAAATGGCACATCTGACCATCGCCAATTATCCACGAAAAATTTAATTGCAGCATACGTTTCCGTTGTTGAATTAGGTTCCACACCTTCTTCCTCTCTATAGCCCTTAACTTGCTTACCATCGACTTTTGAACCTACATATTGTGCCCTTATGGTATTTTCGAATAAGGTTTTATCATCATTCATTACCCTAAGCGATTTCAGTGCTTTTAGTTTTTCATTACGTATTTCCTCAGCATTGGCACTTAATGGCGGTTCCATTACGATTAGGGCCACTATCTGTAACAAATGACTTTGGAACATATCCCTTAAAGCACCGGACTTATCATAATATCCTCCTCTTTTTTCGACACCCACACTTTCAGCATTCGTGATTTCAACATGATGTATGTAATTTCTATTCCAAAGCGGCTCAAAAATACTATTGGCAAAACGGGTCACCAATAAATTTTGAACGGTTTCCTTGCCCAAATAATGATCAATACGAAAAATCTGGTCTTCCTTAAAATAGGAATGCAGCCCATGGTTCAATTCCTTTGCCGATTCTAAACTATAACCAAATGGCTTTTCTACAATCAAACGTCGCCAACCATCATTCTCTTTATTCAATCCCTGATCAGAAAGGTTTTTAGCTATTGGTTCATACAAACTAGGTGGGGTGGAAAGATAAAAGATATGATTCCCGTCCGTACCATATTTCTGATCTAAATCGGATATGCGCTTTGCAAGCCGCTCATAAGATGTGTCGTACTCTGACCCTAAATCTTCATAAAAAAGTTTATCCGCAAACTTTTGAATGTAGTCCTCCCCATTCTCTTTGCGATCCTGTTCCAAATACTTACTTTCCAAGACAACTTTATTTCTGAATTTTAAGTCGCCCAAATCACTACGGCTCACACCAAGTACAACAAAATTTTCAGGCAGGTGATCTCCTTTGAATAAATTGAATATGGCAGGTATCAGTTTTCTAGCGGTCAAATCTCCAGATGCCCCAAAAATGATGAGCATTTGATTGTCTGTTTTCTTCATAGACGCGTTTTACTTATTTTTAAATATATTGAAAAGAAAAGCAAATTTAAGCTGCTTTGCAACTGCATTTACGATTAAAGTCAATATTTTAAATTATTTTTGGTTAACACCATCTAGGTTTGAGGAATTCCTATCGCACAACCAATTCCTATGTTAATGTAACTATTAAATATCTTTTTTATGTACGATTTTGGTTTGGTAGGTCTTGGAGTAATGGGACGCAATTTTATCTTAAATGTAGCCGATAATGGTTTTGCCGCTTATGGATATGATTTGGATGAGGTGAAGGTAAATTCACTGAAAGCAGAAGGTGGAGATTTGGAAAAAGTGAATGCATCCACGAATATAAAGACCTTTGTTAAATCATTGAAACAACCTAGAAAAATAATGCTATTGGTACCTGCGGGTAAAATTGTGGATTCCGTTATAGCATCGCTCTTACCCCATATCGACAAAGGCGATATTATTATAGATGGAGGAAATTCGTTTTATACGGACACCGATAGAAGGGAAAATGAATTACAGCATAGGGGCATTAACTTTTTTGGCGCAGGAGTTTCCGGTGGCGCCAATGGGGCTCGTAAAGGCCCAAGTATAATGCCAGGTGGTTCAAAGTCTGCCTACGAGCACATTAAACCAATATTTGAGGCGGTAGCTGCAAAGTACGAAGGAGAGCCTTGCGTTGCCTATTTAGGACCGAAATCTGCCGGCAATTATGTGAAAATGGTTCATAATGGTATTGAATACGGTTTAATGCAGTTGACCTCTGAAATGTACGATATACTTAAAAAAGGTGGGGATTATAGTAATGATGAACTTCATACGACCTTTGCAAAATGGAATTCGGGAAGACTTCAATCCTTTTTGGTTGAAATAACTTCCGAAATATTTGAGCAGGAAGATGAGTTTACCGATGGGAAGTTAATTGATCAAATCTTGGATAAGGCAAAACAAAAAGGAACCGGAAAGTGGACCAGTCAAAATGCAATGGATCTTGGCATACCCGTACCTTCCATAGATATTGCGGTTAGCATGCGTGAAATTTCTGCCCTTAAAGACGAAAGAACCAAAGCCGATGCCCTCTATAACAGACCTTCTGTGAAACAGATGGATAAGGAAAAATTAGCTGAGCTGTCTGAGAAAGCCTTATACTTTTCCTTTATAATTACCTATGCACAAGGTTTGCATCAGCTTGCCGATGCATCAAAGGAATATGGTTATAAATTGGATATTTCAGTAATAGCTAAAATATGGCGTGCCGGTTGTATTATTCGTGCAGGATTGTTGGCCGATATTACAAGAGCATTTAAAGCCGATGACTCCTTGCCTAATCTGTTACTTTCACCAAATTTTGTGGATAAGGTTAAGGATACGGTAGGCGCTGCTAGGGAATTGGTCGCTTTTGGTGCCATAAATGGAATCCCATTACCAGGGCTTTCCAACTCCCTCACATATTTTGACGCTTACACGTCAAGCAGGCTCCCTTTAAACCTCATACAGGCGCAGCGAGATTACTTTGGTTCACATACCTATGAGCGGTTAGATCGTGAAGGAATTTTCCATACCGAATGGGAAGCATAAACTCAAAAGTTTGAAAAATTCAATCACCTATATCATTCGCCTAGGTTTTTTGTTAGTTGTTCTGGTAATCCTTGACTCATGCCAACAGCCAAAAAAAGAAGTAGTGCCAGTGAAGGTACTTGATAATCATACACTGGACAGGAGCATCAATACTACTACTATTGACTCTTTGATACAGGAAGTGTATGTTCCTATCTATTCTGATATTTACAATCAGACCAGGGATTCTAGAACATTGCTTACTGCAACCCTGAGTATTAGAAATACCAGTATTCGGGATAGCCTTTTCATCAGTAAAATAGATTATTACAACACGCAAGGAGATTTAGTAAGAAGCTATATCGATTCGCCCATATTTCTTAAGCCGATGGAATCCATTGACTATGTAATTGAGCAACAGGACACCTCCGGTGGTAGTGGCGCCAATTTTTTGATTGATTGGTATTCAAAAAAGAATTTGAATCCATTATTTCAAGCCGTCATGGTAGGGGGTTTGGGCGCACAGGCATTTTCCTTTACTACTGAAGGAATTAAAGTACCAAGATCCGAATAGTACAACTACGTTCTGCCTAATTTCTCATGTTATTTTTAAAAATGAAAGATTTTAATAATAAAATAGTACTTATTACGGGAGGCGCATCGGGGATTGGTGAAATAATGGCCCGCTTATTTTTGGAACGAGATGCAAAGGTCATAATTTGGGACATCGATAAAGCTAGACTAATAAAGGTCATTTCCGACTTTTCATCTTTGGGAAGTATCACGGGAACGCAAGTCGATGTTTCTAAAAATTTACAAATAAAGGAGGCCGCCTCGAAAATTATTCAAGACCTAGGCGGCGTTGATGTGCTGATCAATAACGCAGGGATCGTTGTGGGCAGTTATTTTAACAAACATACAGAAAACGATATTTTGCGAACTATGGACATTAACGCAAATGCCCCAATGCTCGTTACACATGCCTTTATTGAAAACATGTTGGCCAAAAATTCTGGTCACATTTGCAACATTGCATCTTCTGGCGGATTACTGTCAAACCCAAAAATGTCGGTTTATGTAGCCAGCAAATGGTCATTAATAGGTTTTTCAGATAGTTTACGATTAGAGATGGAGCAGTTAAAGAAAGACATTAAGGTAACTACGGTAATGCCTTACTACATAAATACTGGCATGTTCGATGGCGTAAAGTCCAAAATTCCTATTCTTGAACCGGAAGCAACAGCTTTGACCATTATTAAGGCTATCGAAAGGAACAAAAAAATGATTACTATTCCCGGTTACATTTATAAGCTGACACGTATCGCTCAAGCTGTTTTACCTCTTTCAATTTTTGATTGGTTTACGGGAAATGTCTTAGGTATTTATGATACTATGCATAACTTCAAGGGAAGAAAATAATAGTTTTTTCAAATTTTTTGAGTAGGTCAAATCTTAGCAGACACGAATTATTTTAATAACAAACGATTTCACTGCAAACGTAAAAGCTCCAAAAATGATTAGCAATCACTTAATAATCGTCAGCATCGAAGTTCGATTTTTTACTGTTCCCAGTAAATAATAATACTGGGAATGGCGAAGAAACTAAACCAGTTATATACTTTGAAATAAGTAGAAATTTTTCTGAAACTAAAAGTAAACTACCTCGGGGCAAGCCCAAGAGGCATTGTAGGAAAATAACCTTGAAATTTCGAGGCAAGCCTCGGAGTATTTAAATTTCGATTATCGAGTAAAGACATATAGTTTTCGGTAATTTTTTAAATTTATGATGAAATGAAATCCAAATTATCCCAGTATTATTTTATTATACTTTTGAAAAACAATTAGATGGCACAGACCAGATATCAGGTTTACGTAATAGAACTCCATAAAAAAGTATTTTCTGAAAACAAAAAATTCCGGGAAGCAAATCCGCAATTCAATGGCGTATTGGAATGCCTATATGTAGGGATGACCAGTAAAACACCCAAAGAGCGATTGGAACAACACAAAACCGGACATGTAAATAAAAAAGGATACAATTTATCTTCATCGATTGTTAAGAAATACGGCTCATACCTCAGACCAAGTCTCTATAATCATATAGAACCACTTCAAACCAGAGCCGAAGCATTAAAAATGGAAGCCCTATTGGCAATGGAACTTAGAAGAAAGAGATATGCCGTGTGGTATAATTGATTATTATGACTTATTCAACCTAAAGCCAAAAGTAACGAAGTGTTACCTGGCATCCGGGGTGACGGCATCCAATAGTTCTTTATCCATGCCGTAGTACTTAAGGGCAATTCCAAAAGCGACCACAGATAATATTACGCCGATAATAAATATGGTATAGGTCCACCGTAATAATCTATACTTATGTTGAAGCACTTTCCCAAGGTAGTAAAGGTCCATACTTAAAGAATCATATATGGATTCTTTGCTTTTAATAATTTCCTTTAGTTTAGATTTGAAATCATTCAATTCCATCGAGTGAAAATTTCCAAAAAACAAAAAATTGGTATCCTTTTTCTTAATATCCGATTCCACAAAATCCGTATTATCCACCTTGGGGCGTGTAGCCAAAACCGACATGATCATTGCCGCAATGCTAAAAAGGACAAAAATAGTGGTCGGATAAATTAAATAAGAATTCGATGGTGAATCTAATTTGGGTAGCAAATTGGCCAATAATAGGGAGATGATTATGGCGTTTACGGAAAGTAAAATATTGGCCTTTGTATCGGCAATATCGCTCAATTTAATATGATTTCTTAATTCTATACGATATAGCGACTGAATTGCCCTTTGTGGGCTTTCATCTTTCAGCTTGGCCTTTAAAGTTTCCTTGTTCTCCGTCTTAACAGCTTTTTGCATTTTGGAAATAAGTGAAATAACATTATTCTCTTTCCCTTCCTGCCAATTTTCCTTTGCGTAATCGGTATAGAATCGATGTTCAATACGCAATTTCTCTAAATAGTTAAATCGCCACGTTTCCAAATCCGGAACATCTTTATCAAAATTTTCCAGTTCAAGGCGTAATAATCCCAACAGTTCCTCAAAGTCATCAGAGGCATAAAATGACGTTCTAACATCTTTTAGAATAGCTTCTTCCAAATTTTTAGGCTCATCATTTTGCCATGCCCTTTTAATAAGATCGCCTACAGCTTTAATCTCTTTGGATTCCACATTTTCCTCCTTAAGAAAAGTGGTTGCCATGTTAATGCTTTCAGTAACATGCCCTTGGTAATTATGGGCATAACCGGTATTTAAAAACCATGAGGCTATTATAACCCTATTTTTGTACACCTGTGTGGCGGTATATTCATCAAGGAGTTTGTTCGTTTTACCTGCTATTTTTTTGGCATATCCTTGACTATGGAAAAGAAAATTTTTATTCAACTGATCCGCCAATACATGTTTACTATATTTTTCAGCATTTTTAACTAGGGTTACATTCATTACTTTAAGTTTTTTTAATGTTGGTTGTACGCAGCAAAATGGATATCCAATGGTAATAACTCATATATTAAGCTATTAATTAATGATCCGCACAATTGAAACATGCCATTTGCGCTTTGGTCAATTTTAGATCCTCAGACCCCTTCAATTGTTCTTCGAGCATTTTACTTTCATTTAATAATTGATTAAATCGAATAGCATAGTCAAGTAAGTCGTCACGTCTCTGTTGTATCTTTTCAATTAGTTCTTTTCCATCCAATTCAAAAATTTGTTCTGGCCATACCAAAAAAGAGGTTTCAATAGCTTCATCCGTCAGCAATTTTTGAAGTTGCTTTGCCTCCTCCTTAAACGTTTCTTCGGGAATATTTTTCATAAAATAAATATCAAAAGGAGAAATCAATCCTTTCAAAAAATCAATATCCTTTTCAAAAGATTGGACCTCAGGCAGAAAGGTTTTATTGGTTATTAATGTCGGTAGCACCCCTTCCAAATTAAAAAATGCGTTATCACGGTCACAAGGTAATGGTATTGCGGCAATCGAATCTCCTACATGCTTTAATGCCCAACCCCATTGTTTGGGATGACGGTCCCAATCTCCAATAAGTAAATCGAACAAACGTGCCCTAACGAGTGCGCCGGCATCAATGTCAACCTGTTTGGGACTCCTTATTTTCAATTCTTGTAAATCCTCGGTATCTATTAGGGATTCAATATTCGGTTCGCCCAACCATTGCGCGTTACCTTCTGTTTCATATTCCAAAAGAAATAGCCTATTCCCAAATTTATCATTAAATTGATCAAGCTTCTCCTGTTTTGGCACAAACACCAATCTGGGTTTTGTACTGTAAATTCCGGCCTTAGCTGAAAGTTGGGAAACCACTAACGCTGCATACGGATGTTGTGCCGAAATACCATCGACAACGATATTCTCTAAACCAAAGGTTGTAGCCAGTTTTGGAATTAATGGGGACGGGTCTTTCGTAACACTCCGCAATGTTAATAACGTACCATCATCGGTAGAAAGCTTTAAAGAGTGCGTTTGCTGCCCCCCACCTTCCTCCAAAATACGGACATTACCCATTAAGGTATCCAAATAAAGAATAGGAACTTTTATAGGTGTGGACCAGGTCTTTCTGTATTGTTCCCCTTGCATTATATTTTTTAACCCATTGCCTTTGTATAATGAGCTGGCCGCCACCAGAACGGAATCATACCTCTTGAAATTAATCGTATCCAAACCATCCATTCCCACTATGTTGCAAGTACCAAACGTCTTGGAAGTGCTGGAAAGTGACCAATAGGTCAATCCGGCGAAAATGACTAATAAAATGCCTACGACAAGCAGTACTTTTTTCAAGATAATTTGGATTTGCATTTCAAAACACAAGTATAGATTATTATTCAGTTAAATCATTCTCTGATAAACATAAATTTTAACCTTAAAATTTTCACGAACGGGGAGCTCAGTAATTGTTGGGAAAAGTAGTATCCCTTGAAAATTTGATGTACTTCAAAATTTATATTTTAAAAAGAGATGTTTAATAGGTATCAACTGAAATATGCACAAATTAGTCAGATAATAGTTTAGTAGATTTTACTACTACCCAAAACCTTAGTTTCCTCTATTAAATCAGTAACTTTAGTAGTAACAATTAAAAATCTTTATATGAACGGATTGATGATGGATTACCCCCTTACGACGAATACAATCTTAAACTATGCCAACAACGCATTTCCCGATAAAAAAGTAATCTCCTACCTTCCCAACGGCACACGTCATGAATATACCTATGCCCAATTATATAAGCGTACATGTCAATTGGCGAATGCCTTGAAAAATAAACTGGGGATTACCAAAGGTGATATGGTCGGCACCTTCGCTTGGAACCATTATCAACATGTGGAACTTTATTATGGTATCCCAGGGATTGGAGCTATCTGCCACACCATTAATATAAGATTGTCCCCACAACAAACCGAGTTCATCATTAATCATTCTGAGGATAAAGTCATTTTTATTGACGCTACATTGGTTCCCCTGCTGGAAAAAATTGCACCAAAACTAGAAACGGTAGAAAATTACATCATCATTAATGCGCCAGAAGATTTCACTACTTCCCTCTTGAACACTATTCATTACGAAGATTTGATCCAAGGACAACTAGAAAAAATAGACTGGCCATTGATCAATGAAAATGAAGCAAGCGGCATGTGTTATACCAGTGGCACAACGGGCATGCCCAAAGGCGTATTGTATTCACATCGGTCTACCTACTTGCATGCCATGACCATTTTATCGCCCAACGCAGGAAATTATAGTAAGGATGATATTATTTTGTTGATAGTTCCGCAATTTCACGTAATGGCCTGGGGATTTCCCTATATGTGTCTTTTGGCTGGAGCAGCTATGGTAATGCCTTCAATGCATCTTCAACCGGCAGCGATTATCAACATGTTGGAAAAAGAAAAGATAAACAAAGCCAACGGTGTTCCAACCATTTGGACAGGTGTTTATGAAGAAATGAAAAAAAATCCACCTAAGAAAAAACTGGCCTTAAAAGAATACTTGGTCGGTGGTTCTGCCTTATCCGCGAGCCTCATTGAAAATTTTGAAAAAGATTTTGGAATCAAAGGGGTGCAGGCATGGGGCATGACCGAAACCTCCCCATTGGGAACCGCAAGTAGGTTACAAAGCAAACACCATGGCCTTGAGAATAAGGAACAATTAAAAATAAGGGCAAAACAGGGAATCGAATTTCCTGGCATTGAAATGCGCGTTGTCGGAGAAGATGGTAAAGTTGCTCCACGTGACGGAAAGACTATGGGAGAGTTACAAGTAAAAGGGGTATGGGTAATCAATTCCTATTTCAAGACCAATAACAGGGAAAATTTTACCGATGATGGTTGGTTTAGAACAGGAGATGTAAGTACCATTGATGCAGACGGGTATATGGAAATCACCGATCGAACAAAAGATTTGATAAAAAGTGGTGGGGAATGGATCTCAAGTGTCGCTTTGGAATCTGCGCTGATGGCACATCCAAAAATTAAGGAAGCAGCGGTAATTGCGATACCAGATAAAAAATGGTCTGAACGACCTTTGGCAACCATAGTGTTTGCAAATGTCAACGAACAGGTATCCGATGAAGAACTAAAGAAATTTTTATCTTTGGACTTTGTAAATTATCAAATTCCAGACCAATACCTCACTATAGAACAAGTGCCCAAAACCAGTGTCGGTAAATTCGATAAGAAAGAAATAAGAAGATTATATGCAGAAGGAAAACTAAAGTGAAACCCAGTTTTCCTTCTGCATATAATGTCCGATTTTTAAAAGAAGCTTATTTGCTCAAGTACATTTTACGTCTAGCATAAAGGTTATAGAACTCATCGTCTTTCAAGCTATCAATAAAGAGAATACTTTCTCCGGTACTCTTCATTTCCGGACCTAAATTTTTATTAACGTTAGGGAATTTATTGAACGAGAATACCGGTTGCTTAATGGCGAAACCTTCAAGTTGTGGATTAAATTGAAAGTCCTTCACTTTCTTCTCCCCCAACATCACCTTGGTCGCGTAATTGACATAAGGTTCCTTATATGCTTTTGCGATAAACGGAACTGTTCGCGAGGCCCTTGGGTTTGCCTCAATGATGTAGACAATATCATCCTTTATGGCAAATTGTACGTTGATCAACCCCACCGTATTCAAGGCCAAAGCAATTTTCTTGGTATGATCCTTGATCTGCTGCATTACAAATTCACCAAGGTTAAACGGCGGTAATGTTGCGTTAGAATCTCCAGAATGTATGCCACATGGCTCAATATGCTCCATTATACCAATAATATATACGTCCTCCCCGTCACAAATAGCATCAGCTTCCGCCTCTATGGCGCCATCTAGATAGTGGTCCAATAACAACTTATTGTTAGGAATCTTTCGCAATAGATCTACCACGTGTTCTTCCAGCTCCTCTTTGTTGATGACAATTTTCATTCCTTGACCGCCCAATACATAAGAAGGCCGCACCAATAAAGGAAAATCCAATTTATCTGCAAGTGCCAATGCTTCGTCGGCCGATTCGGCAACCCCAAATTCTGGGAAAGGAATATTATTTTCCTTTAACAATTCTGAAAAGCTCCCTCTATCCTCAGCCAAATCCAAAGATTCGAAACTGGTCCCTATTATCTTTATGCCATATTTGGATAGTTTTTCTGCCAATTTAAGTGCGGTTTGACCGCCTAGCTGAACAATAACGCCCTCTGGTTTTTCATGGCGAATAATATCATAGATATGTTCCCAAAACACTGGTTCAAAGTATAGCTTGTCAGCAGTATCAAAATCGGTCGAAACAGTTTCTGGGTTACAATTGATCATTATAGTCTCATAACCGCATTCTGCAGCGGCCAAAACACCGTGCACACAACAATAATCAAATTCTATTCCTTGACCAATTCGGTTTGGACCGGACCCAAGTACGACTATTTTTTTCTTATCGGTAACGATACTATCATTTGCAACGTACCGTGTACCATCCGGTTTTTCTATCTCTGCTTCAAAAGTGGAATAATAATACGGAGTCATCGCCTTAAATTCTGCCGCACAGGTATCTACCAACTTATAGACCCGGTTCACATTCAATTCAGTTCTCTTATTATACACTTCGCTTTCATAACAGTCAAGCATATGCGCTATTTGTCTATCGGCAAACCCCTTTTGTTTTGCCTCCAATAACAAATCCTTAGAAAGGCTGGCAATCGTATATTTTGAGATTTCCTTTTCCAAGAAATGAAGTTCCTCAAATTGCTTTAAGAACCACATATCTATTTTTGTGATTTCATGAATTCTGCTCAACGGAATTCCCAATTGTATGGCATCATAAATTACAAATACCCGATCCCAGCTCGGTATGGTCAATTTACTTATGATTTGTTCATAATCTTTATACCCTTTCCCATCCGCGCCTAGACCATTACGCTTGATTTCCAATGACTGTGTCGCTTTGTGTAACGCCTCTTGAAAGGAACGGCCAATGCCCATAACCTCGCCAACCGATTTCATCTGTAGGCCGAGTGTACGATTAGAACCCTCAAACTTATCAAAATTCCATCGCGGTATCTTTACGATTACGTAATCCAATGTTGGTTCGAACAAGGCCGATGTAGATTTGGTAATCTGATTTTCAAGTTCATCCAATGAATAACCAATAGCCAGCTTAGTAGCGACCTTTGCAATTGGATAACCGGTTGCTTTTGATGCCAGTGCCGATGACCTAGAAACACGCGGATTAATTTCTATTGCTATAATATCCTCCTTCTCATCTGGACTTACGGCAAATTGTACGTTACATCCCCCTTCAAAATCACCTATACTACGCATCATGTGGATGGCCATATCACGCATTTTTTGATAGGTTCTATCCGACAAGGTCATAGCGGGTGCGACCGTAATGGAATCCCCTGTATGTATTCCCATTGGATCCATATTTTCAATGGCACAAATGATGACTACATTATCATTTTTATCCCTGAGCAGTTCTAGTTCATATTCTTTCCAACCCATTAAGGCCTTATCTATCATTACCTCATGGATCGGGGAAATTTCCAA
>JBBSKR010000073.1:0-16197 GCA_038256135.1 Flavobacteriales bacterium
GGAATTGCCGCTATCACGGTACACCACGTAGGGGGTGCCATCGCCCGCAAGGGCGATATCGGTATAAGCGGCCGGCCCTGCGGAGAAGCCCGCAGCGCCCACCGGTTCCCAGGCCGTGCCGTTGAAGCGCCGTACCGTAGCCTTATTGGAATTATTAACATCACGGTACACCACGTAGGGGGTGCCATCGCCCGCAAGGGCGATACCGGTATAATCGGTCGAACCAAAGGAAGCTTGGTTAAAATCATCCGGGCCTAAAGGTTTCCAATCACTTTGCGTTATTGGTGGATTAATCACTGTGGTGACAAAGGCATCCTGTCCAAAACTTTTTGAACAGAAAACAAGTAAAATGTTAAATAAGAGTAATGATCTTCCCATAATAGTCGGTTTTGGTCTTTAAATCAAAAATTGAAAACATTACAAAGAACAGCGTAATCAAAATCGGTCCGCTCAAAAAACAGGCTATGATTTTGAAAATCTAAAATCGCAATGTTTGTTTTACCAATTGCAACCTAGGTTAGGTAAGGGATGTGGGGTTATTGAATGCTAAATTAGTCCATAAAACTTAGTGCAGAAATACCCATTACTGGGTATTTTAGAGATTTTTTAACACCTTTTGACCGATTAATATGTATCTCGTCGAAAGTGAAATCGAATTCGCTTAGTATCCCTATTTAATAGCCATGATTTTTGGCTATAATTCATGAAATTTATACAATTCCATTACACTGGCAGAACGCCAATACTTGTTCCGCATTTGAACAATTACTTTTTCTGTTGATGTTTCTACGATGTGTGGCTACCGTATGTTTACTTATATGAAGTTCAGATGCTATTTGCTCACTTTTAAAACCCTTTTTTATGGCGTGGATCACTAAAAGTTCTGTGGGTGTAAAAAAATCCTGAAATTCTTTATATACATTATGCTTAAATTTAACGACATCAATACCCTTGGCATAGATATCCCATTCCACTTGGTTACTGTTGGAAATAAAACCGATATCGGTAATAATGGACCAATTACTGAGCATCCCTCCCTTCCCACTAATTTCAAAGGCAGAAGACTTCCTTAAAACTTTTACAAATGAACCATCCTTTCGCCTAATACGATAGGCGATGATTAAAAATTCGTTAGTATCCGCGACTTTATTTTGAATGAAATGGTTCACTGCTCCCTTTACCACTCTAGACACAATCATCTCATCATCAGGATGTATATAATTCAAAGCTATAGATATATTAAACTCATCCTCCTCATACCCTAGAAATTCAGGTATACCCCTCGAAAAAATTATTTTATCCTGTAACCAATCCATTACATAAACAGCTTGCTTGCCCTTGATCAGGGGAAAGCCTTGCAACCCTGAAAAATCTATTTTTCGGGCTTTGTCAGATTCTTGTACATTTGAAGTACGATTGGAAAATGCTGAAAGTCCTCTATTCTTTTCTTCCATACCTTAAAAATGAAAATGATGGCTCTGAGGGAAAAGCCATTGTTGTCTAATAATAGACTAATAATTTTAATTAATATCTGAAAATTATTCTCAAAAAGCAATTATGTTTACCTTTTTCTTACTTAAAATTTTGCGAGCTAATGTATATTCTTATAGAGAAACAGTCTTTAGATGATATAGTGGAGACGTTTCTTTGAAAGTTGTAACGAAACCCACATTAAAAGGCAACATAAAAGTAAGTACTTTAAACTCCCATCAAATAGTAAGGCAAGATATTGCAGTAGCCATATCCAATAGAACATGGAGCAATCAGTTAGATTTTTGGCGAATGAAAGGCTACACTAAGAAAGCCAAAAAAAGGCCCAACTCTTAACGAGCGGACCTTTTCCCAATTTACAAACAACCTAAAAAACTCTATTTATTGCTATAGAAATATAGCGATGATGCTTTCGATAAATTATTATTTACGGATGGCGTAACATTGCCGCCTGCATCCGCATTTGAGAATGCCAATACCTTCCCACCACCATTGGCGGCTTCTGCGATAAACACCGTTTTAGAAGCGGCATCGTATTCCGCACTCACGGGATTACCTAATGAAGTGGCATTACCGGCCACCCTGGTCTGATTACCGGCAACCGTCATTATTCCACCATCGGAAACTCCGTTGAATTTGGCGTCGAAATTTGAAATGATATGGAAAGCGCCATCCGAATCTGAAGCAGCATCGCCTACATCGGTCAATATCATGGTACCGTTATCATAGGCCAAACCATGTGTTCTAACAATCCCTTCAATGGCTATGGTCTTCGTGGCGGCTACAGTTGCGTTCGTAGTATTCGTAGCTGTAAAATTCGCAAAAACGGCCAACCTGTTCGTTTTATCCACTACCGCATACAAATCGTTACCAACAAATTCTATTCCCCATAGCGCAAAATCTGTTACAACCGTATTTCTTAAAGTCAATGAACCACTTTCTTTGGTATATATAAATAATCTGCCGTCTGGTGTGTCGGTATTCCCATCCACATCGGCATTGTCGGAAACTACGATCATATTACCGTTGACTGCGATATCGCGCGGACTTGAAACATCGGATGAACTGGAGAAAGAGGCACTCAAGGTGACATTCGCTAAAATAGAAGTGATATTCGCATAAGCGTTCAACTGATTCGAAGACCTGGAAGCCTGAATGATCTCATCCCTGTCCGAATCATAATATATACCTTCTGCAGCAGTAGAAGCGGTTGTAATCGTTTTCACTTCTCCAGAAACCATATCATATATGGTAATGTTGCCATCGGTATTATTGGTGGCATAAAGTTGCGTACTTTCAATATTCCGCATCCCTTCATTATCATCATCCTTACTACAAGACACTAATAGAAATGCCCCCATAGTCAAAATTAATCCTGATTTTAAAATTTTTGAATTCATAATATGACTTTATTGTTTGGCCATATTTACGAGGGAAGGACAAATAGGTTTTATTATGGGTGTTAAAAAAAAGGGTAGTATGTCGAAATATCGATTTCTTTGCTATGGTAAAATCCAATAAAGTTTAAATGATATACTACCTTTCTCGGTTGAAGTAAAATTACAGGACTTTAAAAAGTTATATTAAATATCGACGCTTTCTATGCTTTTATAATTATTCTCCACCAAGCAATCATATTTAGAAAATATCATTCCCGACTTGAATTGATTATGCACGGAAACATTTTTTATTCCCGACAACCAATCTACATACATAGCTGGAACATTTGCCCCAGCTTGATGAGAAAAGGGGTATCCGCCTCCGAACCTCGGATTCAATTCCAAAACGTAAACAATACCATCCTTTACAAAAAAATCAATGTCCATAATTCCAATATGTTTTGAATTTTCTGCCAGTATCCGTCCAATCTTTGAAAATTCCTTACTGATAATTGTTTTCGCCTTATCGGTTTCCCCAGAACGCATTGCTAACTTTATTCTAGAAAAACAAGTGATATAATTCCCCTCTAGATCATTCACTATGTCCATGCCATATTCCAAACCATTTAATTTTTCTTGTATGATTATGGCCTCATCCACATTTTTGGAATTCAAATTTTGAAGAAAAGATTTTTCCGATCTAATTTTGAGCAATTCAAATGCAAGTTGCAATTCAATTTCATTGTCCACAACTTCTATCCCAAAAGATCCACTGCCCCATCGTGGTTTTACAATTAATGGAAAGCTTACTTCACCCTTTGAAACCGACATCAAAACGTCCGATATTTTAAGAAAAGTTAATGGCGTAGCTATTTTTAATTTTCTTAGGTACTTATAGGTCTCCCATTTATCTGAACAGGTATTAATAAAGTTTGGTTCAGAAACGATTATTTTAGGGCCCAACTTTTCCAATTCTTTTTTATTTCTCGAAAGAAGCGGAAGTTCCAGGTCATTCAATGGTATTAGGGCGTCGATTCGATGATTTAAAATAATCTCCTTCAATTGATCCAAATATTCTGGATTATGGATTGAATGAACTCTTAAGGCCAAGTCGGCAGCTGCAAACGATGGAGCTGTCGATTGATTATCAATCGCTATCACTACTCCATTTGCACCTAGTACGCTTTTAAAATAATCTAACAGGTAATGCCTACGGCCCGAACATGTAAATAAAATGTTCATATAATGTTACTATTTTAAGTTGAGGGAATTCACATTATTTTACTAACGTACTTTTTTTACATAAGGTTTGATTTCTGTCGTTAAATTATTACGGAAATAACAACAAAGTGGATAAATATAGGAATTTTAGCGGTGAGAAGGTTTTTAAACTCAAATCATGAACTTCCTATGCTCATCCAAGCTATCCGATTCTTTGGCAAAATTAGTTTCGGAAGTTTTGAAGATCTTAAAAACCGTGTACACCAAAATTTTAAAATCTAGGAGAAAATTCAAATTTTGAACGTATTCTATATCCTTTTGCAGTCTTTCATCCCAAGTGATTGCGTTTCTACCTGAAACCTGGGCGAGTCCTGTTATTCCGGGTCTAACGAGATGTCGTACTTTTTCTTCATTGGTGTAAAAAGGCAAATATCTTACCCTCAATGGTCTAGGACCTACAAAACTCATTTCCCCTTTCACCACATTTATTAATTGGGGTAATTCGTCTAAGGAGGTACGCCTAATGAATTTTCCTATATTGGTCAATCTCAAGTCGTCATGCAGCAACTTGCCATTTTCATCTTTTTTGTTAGACATAGACCTAAATTTTATTATTCTAAACACCTTTTCGTTTAGACCAGGCCTTGGCTGAAAAAAGAATGGATTACCGCCTTGAAAACAAATTAAACAAAAAAATACCAAAACCATTATAGGTGATAATAGCACCAATGCCATCAAAGAACATACGAAGTCAAAAATCCGTTTTATATAATTTCGATACATAGATATAATCAAGTTTACTAATTCATTTTGTAATAGTTATTTACGGTCAATCTCCTTTTGCCAGAAGATAACTGCGGTATTTCGTTTACATACTCAATTTTTATATCTGCGTCTTCTCCCAAATACGACTTAAATAAAATTACCAACTCAAGTTCATTTTCCATCCTTTTATCCATATTTAGTTTTAGGGTATAGGTGCGAATACCGTCTTGTATAAACTGAAATTGTTTAATGGTAGAATAAGTTTGTATTTGTAAAATTATGAAAGATGATATTATCTTTCCTTCTGTATTGTAAATGGCGTCCATTTTTCGACCTTCAACCAGTTCAAAGGCTGGGGTACCATCAAAATAATCGTCATTTTTAGTAATACATCCTAAATCTCCAGTATCATAACGTATAAAGGGCATGCAGTAGTTGAAGATATCAGTGATCACAATTCTTCCTATTTCCCCATCTTCAACAGGCTCATCCTTCTCTGGATGCAAAATCTCAATATAATAACTCGCACAATTTATCTGAAGATTTCTATTATCGTCGGCTAGTTGAATGGAAAATATTCCATTCTCTGAATTAGAATATCGCACTAGGACATCAGTATTAAAATATTTTTTTAAGGATTTTCTGGTCGTTTCACTTAAACCCTCGGCCATCGCGATGATACAAGAAAGATTATTTTTAATTGGACCTGATTCAATCTTATCCAGATAAAGGCATATTTCCCGAAGTGCAGAAGAATAAGATATTATTACTTGGGTTGAGTCATCTTTCTCGACTTTCTGAATAAAATCGGATATATATGAATCAGTAAACTCAGTTACCTCTAACGTGACAATGTTCCTCATAATTGTTGTAATCCAAGGTCTCCTATGCCTTGTCAGCCAATTACGAATGTAATAGAGTCGAGAACCTATTTCAAATCCTGCTTTTTGTTTAAAATAAATAGTGTCCGCCGTATTTCTTAGCTTTTTGTTTTTATCCTGAACGGTTTTAAACGGTGTACCCGATGAGCCACTTGTAGTCATTTCATATTTTTCACTTTGGTCAAATTTATCCGAATTGAACTGTTGAAATTTTTCCCTTATAATCGATTGGTTTATAATTGGAAAATCACTTAGATCAATGAAGTCACCATAAGGCTTATAAAAAGTACAACTGCTCGTGGCATGTGTTAAAAGTTTATGGAGATTTTCAGCTCTAAGTTCAGTGGATTCATGGGTAGTATAGTTTTCCATGATGAATTTAATTTCATCATAATGTACTCTTACTTTAGAGCCTTTTAAGAAATCTAAAAACCAAAAAGTTTTTTTTCTAGTATATTCAATAAGTTTTATCATTGCGAAATTTAAAAAGATGTGAGCAGTTCGTATATCTTAAATAAGTAATTAAAAGGAAATTTAACTATTTTTTAAAAATGGAAACAACTCATTACGATTACCAAGATGGTATTTATGTTGTATATCAATTTCCTTAAGCCAAATCGAGGTCAAGCTAAATTCTAAATACGTATTACTTAAAAAAATACTATGATCAAGATACTAATCCGATTTTTTACCTTTGACACCTTCAAAAAAATCCTGAAAATTTTTAAAATCAGCTTCTTGATTGTCGGTAGGATTATACGGTTCAGAAATTTTTATTTCCTTTTTGCCATAATCGAAGGCTACTAATACTATAGGGACTTTAGCAGTTTTTGCGATGAAGTAAAAACCGGTTCTCCATTTTTCAACCTTTTTTCTAGTTCCTTCGGGGGATAATGCCAACCTGAACTTTTTTCTTTCGCTAAAAATCTGTGCCGTTGCCTTTACGGTATCACTTATTTTGGAACGATCAATAGGTGCGCCTCCGGTCCATTTGAAAAACCATCCGAATGGAGAATCAAATAGACTTTTCTTACCGATATAATTAATTTCTTCATCCCAGACCTCACGTGTCAATAGTCCTAGTAAAAAATCCCACCAACTGGTATGTGGTACAACAATGATTACGAATTTATCAAGGTGTGAGGGGAATTTTCCTTTAAAGTCCCAACCTAAAATTTTAAAATAAATGAATTTTGCTACTTGTTGCATGGAATTCTAGTGTGGTATTTATTAGAAGCAAGGGAATAGGGTTCTAAAATCCTTTCGCCAAAGTGAATTAAATTTTTTGGTAAATGGATTTTAGTTTGTCGGCAGTAATTATAGATTTCCAATTGTCACCCAAGGCGTTTTCCCATAACGGTTCCATTCCCATGGCAACCGTGATCATCGAATCCATTTCAGATTCCGACAAATGGGCACATATACCAGTTGGTAATTCTATTTCATTTTTTTTGATCATCCTTTTAAAAAGGTCCACTCCCTTCGGATAGAATTCCTCCAAATACTGAAAGACCAGGCAATTTCCGATACCATGTTTTACTCCCAGAACATATCCTAAACCATAACTCATGGCATGTGCCACACCAACTTGCGAATAGGCAATGCTCATACCACCGTGCCAAGAGGCCATCATTAATTTTTCTCGATTATCGGCCTCCGTATTGTTTTCCAAAAAGACTTCTTTACAAAGTTCCAAGGATTTCTCTCCATAACTTTTACTGAAGGCATTTAAAAAGGTTCCGTTCAGTGATTCGATACAATGGATAAAACAATCCATTCCGGTATAAAACCATTGTTCTTTAGGCACCCCCTTCGTTAGCTCTGGATCTAATAGTACTTGATCAAATGTGGTGTAATCTGAGTTGATGCCCAACTTTTTTTCTGGTCCCAACAAAACCGTAGTTCTGGAAACCTCTGCCCCGGTACCGCTTATGGTCGGTATTCCTACATGGTAAACAGCCTGTTTATGTACCAAATCCCAACCTTGATATTGGGAAGCCAACCCTTTATTAGTCAATAGAATAGCGACCGCTTTTGCCAAATCCAATACCGTTCCTCCACCAATCCCGATAACACCGGAAGGTAACTCCGTAAATTTCTCTCGGATCATTTTAACCAAAGCATCAACTTGTTCGGTTTTCGGTTCCTCCGCTGCCGATATTAAAATGATTTGGTCACAGAATATACTTGGAATTCGATTGATCAGGTTCGTACCTTCAAAAACATCGTCTACCAAATATATCATCGGAGCTTCAGAATGCTTCCGTATGGGCATTAATAGATCACCCAACTGATCAAAACTTCCGTTACCATAGATGACTCTGGGTACCATGGGAAAATTTCGATATTGTTCCGAAGCTTTAGTAGGTATGTTCTTCAATGCTATTTCTTTTTTTACTTCCATTTTCATTATACATATTCCAGAATATCCGTCAAGGTAGCAATGGTCATATATCCATTATTCTCTACAGGTTCAAAAACCTCCTCATGTTGCCAGGTGGTATGAAAAGGAACGTGTACTGCCCTGGCGCCTATCTCAACCAATGGTAATACATCAGATTTCAAGGAATTACCAATCATTAAAAACTCATTTGGCGAAATCTGTAGGTGTTCCAATAAATCGGTATAATTCTTTTCCTTTTTATCGCTTAATACTTCCACATGATGAAAATATTTTGAAAGTCCGGAACGTTCCAATTTACGTTCTTGGTCCAATAGATCGCCCTTTGTCAACACTATTAATCGATACTTGCCATTTAATGTTTTTAAAACTTCTTCCACCCCCTTCAACAATTCTACCGGATGTGTAATCATATTCTTTCCTAAATCCAATAAATCCCCAAGTGTTTTTTGGGAAATTTCATTATTGGAAAGTGACAAAGCACATTCTATCATAGACAACATAAACCCTTTAATGCCATAACCATATAGGTCCAAATTTCCTATTTCGGTCTTGAAAAGTTCTTGATCAATTTTATTCTTGGTCTCATATTTTTCCAATAAATCAGTAAACTTTTCTTCGGCCTCCCTAAAATAGGTTTCATTGACCCATAAGGTATCGTCGGCATCAAAGCCGATAACTTTGATTCCTTCAAAATTTATTTCCATGCCGCTTGTGCTTTCTTTAAATCCTCTGGAGTATCTATTTCAATACCTTGAACGGTCGTTTCCACCATTTTTATTTTCTTCCCGTACTCTAAATACCGAATAGCCTCTATTTTCTCGGTAGCTTCTAAAGGCAACATGGGCAAGCGTTGAAAATCCATCAATGCACTTTTTCTAAAGGCATAAATTCCCTTATGCTTATAGTACGTTGTTTTAGTATCTTTTGATCTTGGATAAGGAATTGGTGATCTTGAAAAATATAATGCAAAATTTTTATTATCTACAATTACCTTGACCGTATTCGGATTATTTATTTCTGCTTCATCGGTAATCTTGACCATCAGTGATGCCAAATCAATTTCGCTATGGGTATCGTCTTCAAATACTTTTAGTACCCCTTCTAGACTTTCTCGTTCGGTAAAAGGTTCATCGCCCTGTACGTTCACGATAATATCTACATCCATTTGCATGACCGCTTCGGCAATACGGTCACTCCCACAGTCATGTTCCTTCTTGCTCATTATTGCCAATCCACCTTCCTTGACTACCGCATCATAAATTACATCACTATCCGTAACTACATACACCGCGTCAAACAATTTGGTATTTATAGCTGCCTGGTATGTCCTTATAATAACCGGTTTACCGGCTAAATCCTGCATTAATTTTGCCGGAAATCTTGATGCCGCATACCGGGCGGGAATCATTGCTATTACTTTCACCTAAATTCTATTTTATGTTTTCGCCTTTGGTCTGAGGCTTCTATATATTCTAAATATGATCACCAGGATAATGATGACCAATACAGCCGCCAATACTGGCACAAAAATCGAAGCTACGGTCACAACGGCTGCCGTACCGGTCTCGAATGTTGCCAGGACCGGATTTGCCAATCCGCCTGTAGTTGCCGTAGATGCCAATCTTCCCGTTGCTCCTGCCCCCTTAATAGCCGTTGCTGTTCCACCCCCTGCAATGATGGCCAAAGACCAGGTCACTACTGGGTCTAAATTGACAACGGTAGACACCATTACCGCAGTACCGGCAATCGCTGCCAAAGGCACTGCAACACTATCCAAAAGATTATCGAACCACGGAATGAAATACGCGAATATTTCCAATAACGTAGCAACACCCAATGTCAATACAGCAATCAGACTCCCTATCCACTCCCAATTTTCATTCAATTCCCATACACCAAAATAGGAAGCCAAGCTCAATGCGAACAAGGGCAAAAATACCCTAAATCCGACAGAAGCAGCAAGGCCTATTCCCAAAAATATGCTTAAAATCGTCTCTGTGTTCATTTTAAAAACTCATACAATGGACAAATTGACTTTTACCCACAATCACTAAAATAATCTTTTATTAATCAACAAAAAAATCGTCCTTAAAGCCTATGAGATACAATTTATTTTTTGCCCTCGTAACTGCGGTATACAACCACCGTAAATATTCTTTGTCAATTCCATTGGGGAGATAGGGTTGTTCTACAAATACGGTATCCCACTGGCCACCCTGAGATTTATGACAGGTTATGGCGTAGGAGAATTTTACCTGCAAGCCATTGAAAAATTTATTGTTCTTTACACCCAGAAACTTTTTATATTTTGATTTCTCATTGGCAAAATCCTTCATAACCTCTTGGTACAATCGATTACCATCCTCATAGGAAAGCGAAGGGGATTCTGCAGTAATCGTATCCAATAATAACACCGTTTCAAAAGGGGCCATATTGGGGTAATCCACCATTTTTACTTTTACCTCTGCAAATTTAAAGGAGTATAATTCCTTTATGCTAAATATTTCCAAGATTTCGATAATATCGCCATTAGCGATAAAACCAGCTTCTGAATTGGGTTTTAGCCAAAAATAATTATTCTTGACGACCATCATGAAATCCCCGGCGGCCAAATCATTTTCCAAGAATAAAATGCGCTCCCTAATATTCTGGTTATACAGATTGGCCCTTTTATTTGAACGTACTATAAAAGCCGTTTCCTCCTTACCATTTTCCGAATAGGAACTATCTATAGCTTCCTGAATTTCATTACCATCGATCAATCTAACAATATCAGTGAAAGGATTTACATCAAATTTAAATTCATCATAAAATTCGCTGCGCAATTGTTCCCGCAATAACGTCGCGTTAGCTAAGATTCCGGAATCACTGGCTTGGCGTACCACCTCGTCCAATTCCAATCGCACCACCTCCTTATTATAGTTTAGCGAAATCTTATCAGCATCCAAAGCCGGACTCAATACCAAATGTACCGGCGGTAACTGGGCCGTGTCCCCTATTAATAATAACTTACATTTATGACCCGAGTACACGAACATCATTAAATCGTCTAATAAGGAACCATTTTCGAAAAGTTTTGAATCGGCCGCGGTATCGGGAATCATGGAAGCTTCATCTACAATAAATAAAGTATCCCTATGTTTATTTGGCGCCAATACAAACTGTACACCACCCCCGCTTTGCTTTTTGGGAAAATATATTTTTCGATGGATAGTGTATGCCTGAGTCTGCGCATAGTTCGACATCACTTTTGCCGCCCTACCCGTAGGCGCCATAAGTACTGCCTTCTTTTGCACCTTCCACAAACTGTTCACCAAGGTACCGATTAGGGTAGTTTTACCCGTACCCGCATAACCTTTCAACAGAAAAACTTCCTCTTTTACCTGAGACAAGGTAAACTCGGCCAATTTCTGTAAGGCTACTGATTGTGTGGCTGTTGGCGTATGCGGAAACTTGGTTTCCAATAATTTATAAAAAGAAGCGGGAGTTATTGGTTTCATGAGCCCCCAAAGATAAAGATGATTTTTTGGCCAAAAACTTTTACCATTAAAAAAAAATTGTAGATTTGTGAAGACCACTAAATTAAAATAACACATACGAAATGAAGACCATCATACAAATTGTACTTTGGGTTGGGTGTATCGCATTGGGATACCTAATTTATAATTCCATTACAGGGCCAATAAAGTTCAACGACGTTAAACAAGAGCGATTTTCTCAAGTTGTTGCCAAGTTGAAAGATATTAGAAACTCACAGGAAGCCTATAAAACGGTCAATGGTAAATTCGCCAATGACTTTAATAGTCTAATTCAATTTATCGATACCGGAAAATACGTAATTACCCAACAAAGGGATTCTTCTTTTATGGAGTTTGATAAAGCCTACGGAATCGATATGTTGCAGGAAGTAAAGATTATTGATACTTTAGGATTCGTTTCTGTTAAAGATTCAATTTTCAAGAAAGACACTAGGTATAAGAACCTAATGGAAGTGCCTACCGCCCCTAACGGTGAGAAATTTACAATGAAAGCCGGTTTTGTCGATAAGAGCGGCTATAGAGCTCCCGTTTTTGAAGCAAAAGTGGATAAAGACGTTATACTTTATGATCAACCAAAAGATTTGTTGGCGCGCGAAAAAGCTGCTTTGAGCGTTGAACAGGTTAACGGACCTTCAATTAAAGTTGGTTCAATGGACGAAGTAAGTACCAGCGGTAACTGGCCACCTGTTTATGACAAAAGAGAAGATCAATAAAAATTCGGATATAGCGGATAAAAATTTTAAGAAATTGTCCATTCAGGTTAGCTTGAATGGACTTTCTTTTTGTGTGGCAGATACTGTTTCGCATAAACTACTTATTTCCGATAAACTTGACATTCTAGAAGAACAAACCCCGATGGTTGTCAAAGATGAATTGGAAAAACTTTTTCAAAAGCATCGACTTGCCCAAATGGAGTTTGATGAAGTAGTGGTGGTGCATAAAAATACGCTGTTCGGATTGGTCCCAAAGTCACTTTTCAACGCCGATCATCTACGGGAATATCTCAAATTTAACACCAAAGTTCTTGCTACCGATGTTTTATCATACGATGAAGTGGAACATCATGACTTAGTTAATGTTTATGTGCCTTACATGAACATTAACAATTACATATATGAACTTTATGGTGCGTTTACCTATATGCATAACGCCACCGTTCTATTACAATCCCTGATGAACAAAGAAGGACAGGATCAAGAAACGGTTTGTTATGTTCATGTAACTAAAAAACAGTTGGATATTACCGTTCTTAATCAACGAAAACTACTTCTTTACAATAGCTTTGTTTACGAAACCAAAGAAGATTTTGTCTATTATTTATTGTTCGTTTTAGAGCAATTGGATTTAGACACAAAAAGCACATATGTAAAACTGTTTGGTGCCATTGATGAGGATGATGCCCTCTTTCAACTTTGCTATCGCTATATACAACACATTAGTATATTTGAACCGTCTACGTCCCAATTGATAAAATTAGGTGAACCTTTGCCCAATTCCATAGACTTTACCCTCATCAATACCTTATAATGCGGATAATATCAGGAAAACATAAAGGGCGTAATTTGATCGCACCTAAAAAATTACCTGTGAGGCCTACTAAAGATATGGCCAAGGAAAGCTTATTCAATATCTTGAACAATAGCTATTATTTTCCGGATTTAAAAGTTCTTGATCTTTTTGCAGGTACTGGAAATATTAGTTATGAATTCTCCTCAAGAGGAGTGGATGATATTCTTGCCATAGATGCCCATGCGGGTTGCATACAGTTTATAGAGAAAACCGTGGACCTTTTGGATATGAATATTCGAACTTTGAAGAGCGATGTTTTTTCATTTTTACAGCGAAATACCGAGCAATTCGATATTATTTTTGCCGATCCCTTTTATGCTATGGATCTAGTAGACTTCGAAAAAATACCTCAATTAATATTTGAACATCGGATGCTTATAGAAGGTGGGGTATTAATCATTGAACATTCGAACCGAACCGGTTTAGAACACCTTCCCTATTATCAGAACTCTCGCAAGTATGGCGGAAGCGTATTTAGTTTTTTTAAAAGCGAACAAACCTAAAATTAGTCCCATACCATCAACCTTGGATAACCCTTCGGCTTCGCTCAGGTTATTCATTTGGGCAATTTCTGTGAAATTGCTACAATACAAGTTCAAGAGGTAAAATCCCTTCGGCTTCGCTCAGGGTTAATTCGGTTTCGCAATTTCGTTGAAATTGCTACCTCATTAAAAAAGCAGGCCATAAGCCGGATTCTGTTTCCGTTAAAAACGGATCCTTATCATTTATCTAGGCCAAGGGTTGCCCCATGGCTCCAACCGCCTACCCTTCGGCTTGAGCGTGCAGCCCTCAAACACCGATTTACATGACGTTTCACCGTATAGAGTTTACCTGGTTTCACTACAGCCTAACTGTACTTGCTTTCTGTTGCACTTGTCCTCACTTCACAGTGGACGGGCGTTACCCGCTATACCGCACTTTGGTGTCCGGACTTTCCTCCCCAAGTACTCGGGGCGATAAGGTGGCCTGCTTGGCGCAAATGTACTGCAATTGTTGATAACTAAGGATGATCTACTTTCGTAATTCATAAAAGAATTGAGCGCTATATTTATATTTGTAACAACTTAGACCTAGCAGTATTTTGGAACCCTTTATTGTATCGGCACGTAAATATAGACCCCAGACCTTTAAGGATGTTGTGGGGCAACAAGCCATTACCAATACCTTACAAAATGCTATTGACCAAAACCATTTGGCACAGGCACTGTTATTCTGTGGACCGAGAGGAGTCGGTAAAACAACTTGTGCCCGTATTTTGGCAAAACAGATAAATTCTGACGGTACCGAAAGTAATGACGAAGATTTTGCATTTAACATTTTTGAATTGGATGCGGCATCCAACAACTCCGTTGACGATATACGTAGTTTAATTGATCAGGTACGCATACCCCCGCAAGTAGGCAAATACAAAGTCTATATTATTGATGAGGTACACATGTTGTCACAATCTGCCTTTAATGCTTTTTTAAAGACTTTAGAGGAGCCACCCAAGCATGCCATATTCATTTTGGCCACGACGGAAAAGCATAAAATTATCCCTACGATTCTATCGCGATGTCAAATATTTGATTTCAAGCGTATAACGGTTAAAGATGCGGCGGAATACTTAAAGTACATTGCAGAGAATCAAGGTATTAATGCAGAAGAGGATGCCTTGCACATCATTGCCCAAAAAGCGGATGGAGCGATGCGGGATGCCTTATCCATTTTTGACAGGGTGGTCAGTTTTTCAGGATCGGAACTCACACGTAAAGCGGTTACCGAGAACCTCAACGTATTGGATTACGACACCTATTTTGAAGCTACCGATTTAATTTTGGAACACAACATTCCTAAACTTCTGTTACTTTTCAATAAAACACTGTCACTAGGTTTTGACGGACATCATTTTATCTCCGGACTTGCGTCACATTTTAGGGATTTAATGGTATGTCAGCATCCAGATACCATCGTTCTATTGGAGGTAGGGGAAACTGCACAGCAATTATATAGAGATCAAAGTCAAAGAACTGCTGCTTCCTTTTTATTGCGTGCCTTGGATATTGCAAATGATTGTGACCTAAAATATAAAACCAGTAAGAACCAACGCCTATTGGTAGAACTTACCTTGATGAAACTTGCCTCTATCGATTTTGATGGAGAAAAAAAAAATCCTGAATCGGTAGCACTCCAAAATAAAACAATTGATTTTATTGCCCCGGCAGCTTTTTATCAGCAGCTTCCAAAATCCCCGAAAAAACTAACGGGAAATGCACCGAAATCTAAGGATTCCGGTACTATCGATGCTAAGAAAAATTCTACATCCAAACCAGAATTAAAGGAGGATAGACCACCAAGTGCAACGGAAACAAAATCGAAAAGTAATATTGATGCCATTTCTAAACCAACAGAAGAAATTACAACTGATGCTTCAGGACCTGGTTCCAAAAAAATCAGTATTAATGCACCTAATAAGCGTGTTTCCGGACTGTCGATCTCTAGCTTAAAAGCAAAAAAAGAACATGAGCTCAACAAGATTGAGGTAGTTATAGACGAGGATAATTTACCAAAAACTGCCTTCACACAAAAAGAATTGCGCAAACACTGGGCTGAATTTGTGGAGGGTATCGATGATAAAGGTCAAAAAATTCTAGCTTCTAATCTAAATACAGATCTTCCCAAGTTAAAAGAGAATTTTACCATTCATATTGAGCTCCCCAATGGTACGATGAAAAAGGAAATTGAGCGGGAACAGTATGAACTCATGGAACATTTACGGTCCAAATTGAACAACCATTTCATACAACTTGAAATTACAGTGAATGAAGAAAGTGTAAAAAAATTCGCGTTTACGCCAGAAGAGAAATATGAAAAATTACGAGAGAAAAACCCGGTAATCGATTTACTAAGGAAAGAGTTTGATTTAGATCTATGATTTTCGTTTTAATCGAAAGCCGAAAAGCAACATA
>JBBSKR010000074.1:0-15956 GCA_038256135.1 Flavobacteriales bacterium
AAACAGAGGACTCACAATTAGGGAAGGACCGAACGTAATTCTCTTCAAAATTCGCATAGGAGCAAACGTTGTAGCCTATGCTTAAACTAGGAGATAGTATCAAAGGTGAAAAGAGCTTTGGTGTGATGAATTACGAACCGCCGTATACGAGACCCGTATGTGCGGTGGTGTGAGGGGTGCACTCCGTCATTTGATGGCGGAGCCATCCACTCGATTGTGGTGCGTTTTTATTCCACGTTTTGTTCTTATTTACGCTTTTGTAAATCCAGATATTTCTTAAAATTATTTCGTAGTCGCCTTGTCAAAAACATTCCAGATAGATAGAATACAATTCCAACTGCAATTATAATTAGTCCAAAAATTAGAGTTTCATTATTTGAGTAAGCAACTATTAATGTAATTATTCCAATTAAAATAGTAAGAATAGGGAAAATGGAAATAACAGGATGTGGTTTAATGTTTAATTTAATTAATGTGCCTTTTCCTGATTCTAATATTTCTCCAATTAAATAGGCTGTTTTTCTTCTAAAATTTGGCACGTACCATTTTATAAAAGTCCATTTATCATAAATCTCAAATTCATTTTGACTTGTAAATTTTCCAACAAAGCTTGAGTCATTTTTCTCAAAGATGCCTCCAATTTTTTGCATTAGATGCTCTACATTTAAAGATGAAGAATAATTTTCTTTTTTAGTGTTAAGTATATTGTCAATCATTTTCTATAATTAAGTTTTTCAAAAATCTGTTTTCAATTCCGACCATTTAATTTTGGAATAATTGTCTTAAAATCCTATTATATTCTTTCGTAAAATGTCTTAAAACATTTCTTATGTCATACCGAATAAAGATAATAATAAAATAATTACATTTCTGTTATTACTAAATTTTATCGATTTTCACGATGTTCGTTTTAAATGCACCACAACAATTGTATATAGTAACAAGTTACTATATTTCTATTTTAGAAACACTAATCTAAGGGATTTTTGATTTCCTTAAAAGTATTTGTCGCTACATGGGTGTATATTTCGGTCGTCTTGCTGGAACCATGCCCTAAAAGCACCTGGATCTGCCTTAGATCGACACCGGATTCCAATAGATGGGTAGCAAAACTGTGGCGTAGTACATGGGGCGTGACCGTTTGACCTATCCTTGCTCTTAACGCTGCATTTTTGACTATGCTCAATACGCTTTCCGCACCATATCGGGAGGCTTTCCGTCCCTCGAAAAGATATTTTTGGGGTTTCCATTCTTTGTAATACACACGGAGATCTTCCAAGGCGGACTTTGACAATAGGGTATGCCTGTCCTTCTTGCCCTTACCACTTTGCACCCTTATCAACATCCGTTTACTGTCCACGTCGGTAATTTTCAGGTTCAAAAGTTCACTTCGGCGAAGCCCCGACCCGTATAGGAGCTCTACGATGCATCTGTGTTTTATGTTATTGGTATTATCGATAATGGCAAGTATTTCTTCCTTTGAGATGACCGCAGGCAGTTTGTGCTCTTTACGCGGTCGTTCAATATCATAGAACCGGTTGGGCATACCCAGGACAACCTCATAATAAAATTTGATGGCATTGATCGCCTGGTTGAGATAGGAGCTGGACACGTTTCTATGGATAAGTTTTTGAAGGAACGCCCTGATATCACTTTCGTTTATGGCGTTCAGCTCCTTTTCCCTGTAGTGGTTTATGAACATCTCAAAAAAGGAAACATAGGTCTTTACCGTACTGTTCGCATATCGCCTCAATTCCAATTTTAAAAGATACTCCTCGGGGCATGGCCTGTGCCCGGGTATTTGTTTTCTCTTTCTGTACCATTCGACATCGACGGTCCCGTTGTCGGTCTTGATAGGCCGGTTCGTCAAAAACCGATTATAGTTTATCCAAACGATTCCCTTGAAGGTAGTGAAGATAATACCCAGGTTCTTTTTGGTATTGGGTATATAGGCCATATTATAAAGCTTGCTCCATTTTGGGTCCGGTAGACCTTTGATCAATCCTTGTATGAGCTTATCGGGAAAAAACTTGATGCCGATCATCTTTTGATCCTTGATCATGAGATGGTACAGTGTGATCGATTTTATGGAAGTCATACTACAATTGTAACTATGATTTAAAACATAAAGAGTATATTATACTTATAAAATACTTTTAAATGAAAGAAACAAAAATGTGTCCTATCTGTAATTCGACTGTTAAAGGGCGCTCGGACAAAATATTTTGTTCAACAAAATGTAAATCGATCGATCAATACGGGAAACGCCAAGAAGATGAACGATTTTTTATAAAAGTAGATAGGCACTTAAAAATAAACAGAAAGATATTGAAGCGATATAATAAATCAGGTTTTACCACCATTCGAAAAAATAAGTTACTTAACGAAGGTTTTGATCCAAATTTTTTCACCCACTATTGGAAAAACCAAAAAAGGGATATTTACCTTTTTGTGTACGAATACGGATTTCTGAAGAAAACAGAAAACGGGAAGGATAAATATGTGCTTGTCACCTGGCAGGACTATATGGAGCGATAAAAAGTTAAGATATTTTAATGATATTTCAGTAAGTATTTACGCTCAAACTAATATTTCCATCGCCTCATCTAGAACTGAATTGCCAAGTTCTTTTAGATACAATTGTGTGATAGTAAGATTTTTGTGTCCCATTGATTCACTAATTATAACGGCAGCAATTCCTTTTTTTTTTAAACAGTTTGCAAAACTATGCCTGGCCCATAACTGCTGAGGGGCTTATCGATTCCACAGATTTCGGCAATCTCTTTTAATTCCTTGTTATAGCGCTGTAGGGTTTTGTGTTTTCTATTTTCCAATTGTGGCAGTGTCAAGCTATTTTTCAAAAGGATGGGAAAAACGTAATTTGTGCCTATCGTAAATTCTATATAATAATTCAGGATCTCTCGAACAGGGGGAAGAATATTAAATTTCCCTTGGTTTTAGACCTAGTATAATAGCTTTTATCCTCGTCAATTTCTTTCCATTTAAGTTTCATCATATCGGCAAAATTCACACCTCTCGTGGAAAAACTAATTAGAATGTTTCTGAAATAAAACAGCTGGCCAGAAATGCTAAGATGAACTACGCATGTACAGGGGCGAATTTCATTTTCGAAGGGAAAATAAAACTCGGATCGAAAGAAACACTATTTGAAGGAATCATGATTTGTACCTATGGCACCCAAGGTTTGTCATTTTCCACACGGGAGAGCGAATCGAGTAATACAAGTATTGTATCTTGCGCCATCTAAAAACATACAACCAATATTGATTAATTGACCATAAATAATGGAAGACGGACTTTCTCGCTTGCTCTATAATTACCTTTTAAGGACCGGTATGAGCCAAACCCTCGCTGCCTGTCTCAACCTAATGCTTTTGCTAGTCGGCATTTTGATCTTGGTCTGGTTGCTCGACTTGGTCACCTGGAAAATACTACGCATCGTATCCATTAGGCTAGCAAAAAAATCCAAGACTAATTTCGATAATTTTTTAGTGGCCAATAAAGTACCGCGCTATGTTGCCCATAGCATTCCGCTTTTGGTATTGTTCGAATTGGTTCCCGTTGCCTTTGTCGATTTTGGCTATGGTGGCGGAATTGCCCTTAAAATACTCCAAATTCTTTTTGTGGTCTTGACCCTGTATACGGTCAAAAGTTTTTTTAGAAGTACCAAGGATTATTTGAAAACAAAACCCAAGCTTAGGGACAAACCCTTGGGAAGCTACATACAAGTCTTCATGATCTTTGCTTGGATTGTGGGAATCTTAATGATAATCGCCATAGTCACGGGTGTGGAGATATGGAAATTCTTTACCGCTCTTGGAGCCGGATCCGCAATTATCCTTTTGATTTTTAAGGATTCTATTTTAGGTCTGGTAGCCAGTATACAGGTAAGTATCAATGATATGGTGCGTATCGGTGACTGGATCACTTTTGACAAGTATGGTGCCGATGGGGATGTTATCGAAATTACGCTGGCAACGGTAAAAGTGCAAAATTTTGATAAGACGATTACTACGATTCCGACCTATGCGCTAATTTCCGATTCTTTTAAAAATTGGCGTGGAATGCAGGTATCCGGCGGAAGGAGAATAAAACGGGCATTGCTAATCAGTCAGAAAAGTATCCATTTTCTTTCTGACGAGGATGTGACCGAACTTAAAAGAGTACAGTTGATCGCCAATTATCTGGATACCCGAAGCAGCGAAATCAATACACATAATATTCAGCAAGAAGCAGATAGGACTTTACCCTTAAATGGCAGGAACCTCACAAATTTTGGAGTATTTAGAAAGTATATCACCAGCTATTTGGAAAACCATTCAGCGGTCAATAAAAAAATGACTTTAATGGTACGCCAATTAGAACCGACCCCGCAAGGCATCCCATTGGAAATATATGCCTTTAGCAAGGACAAGCGCTGGGAAAACTATGAGTATGTTATCGCCGATATTTTCGACCATCTTTTGGCAGCTTTGCCTTATTTCAAACTTGAGGTTTTCGAATTACCAGCTTCTTTGAATATGATTTTAAAGGAATAGTGTTATTTTTTAAATATGAAGGTTTTATAACTTTAAGACTTACAAAAAAAGACTAAGTATGAAGTATTTATTTTCCCTTACCCTTGTAGCATTACTGTTACTCTCTTGTGAGCAACCGCGCAAATTGAGCTCAACAGACCCTATTGATTGGGACAAACGCACGGTAAAAACTGTAATCGAGGACTCTTTAGAATCAGGAAGCACATTCCTCTCTATTTATTCCCAAATTTATATGCGTAATGATGACGAACAGTCAAATCTTACCGCAACGGTTAGTTTACACAACCCAAATCGTAAGGTAGAAATTTATATTGATAAGGCTGTCTATTATAATACACATGGCGAACCCATACGGACCTATTTCAATCAACCCATTTTTATCAGACCAATGGAAACAGTTCAAATTGTGATTGACGGTATTGATAATGAAGGTGGAACAGGCGCGAACTTTGTTTTTGACTGGAAAATTAAACCGAAAACGAACGAACCCATTTTTGAAGCGGTTATGATCAATACTTACGGTAATCAAGGAATTTCCTTTGTCACTACTGGAAAGAAAATTACTCCTTAAAGCTGCTTCTATAGAATGTTAAGTGATTTTTTTATGGAATACCGCTATAGATACATGGAAAAAAGTAATTGATGAAGTTTTTTCTGCCTTATAAAAATTTCCTTTGGCCCACGATCTTGGCCCTTTGATTGATAAAATAGGGGAATTTAGAGTAATTAAAATGTGAAGTCGAGCTTTTGGCGATTTAAATGAAACAATCATATCGAAGAAAAAATTAAAACTTCACACAGCAAAACCTTCTATGAAATGCCCTCGCCTAGTTTTAAAAGTTAAAATAAAGATTGAATGTATGATTCTCAAATATTAAATTTCCCAAAGTAATTTCTGAATAGGATAAAGTCAACATTACTATCGAATAAGCAAGCAATAAATGAAAATAATGGCAATATTAGCTTGACAGTCTAATTTACCACTTATCAAATAATATAAATTCTTAATGTCGGGTAATAATCAGCGTAGTCCATTGCTTTCAAAAGAATTTAACAATAAGGTACTCAAGACGATAGGGATATCGATTATCTCAATTTTGTTAGTATTACTCCTTTTAAAAGGTTTTCGTGTTATACTTCTTATTTTGGGGGGAATCCTAGTAGCGGCTTTCTTTTTAGGCATTGCTGATTTTATTCACTCCAAAACCCCATTGAATAAAAAGATTTCTTTATGGATTGCGGTAATATTGGTACTCGCCATAAGTGCCGGTGTTTCTCTTGCTTTGGCCCCAAGAATAGCCGAACAAACTTCATCATTGCAGCGGAAATTACCAAAAGCGGCCAGCCAAACCTTGAATGAAATCAATAATACGGAATTCGGAAGTTTTTTGGTACAACAAGTTAAAAGCTTGGAGTTGAATCCCAAAGGAGGGGAGGTCGCCAAATTCTTTGGTTCACTGCTAGGTGTACTGAGTACTACTTATATTATCGTATTCCTGGGAATTTTCTTTATGGTCGCTCCTAAAAAATATTTGAATGGTTTAGTACTCCTTTTCCCGAAAAGCAAACGAAAAAGAACTGAAGACATCCTTGTAACCATGGGACGAACCTTGCAAAGTTGGCTTTTAGGGAAACTTTTATCCATGCTCATCGTTGGAATTCTGACAGGTATCGGACTCAGCCTTTTAGGGGTGCCTTTAGCACTTACACTGGCAATTTTCGCAGCGTTTATTAGCTTTATCCCTAACTTCGGGCCTCTAATCGCCCTGCTTCCTGCCTTTCTTTTAGCATTTACCGTAGAGCCCCTTACCGCCCTTTATGTTGGTATTCTCTATACGGCGATTCAAGCCGTAGAGAGCAATGTGCTTACTCCAATAATCCAAAAGAAAATGATTGCTCTCCCTATGGCGATGGTTCTGATCGCTCAGGTCGTTCTGGGCCTCTTTACAGGAATATTAGGCGTTATCTTAGCAGTCCCTTTAATGGCTGTAATTATGGTTTTAATAAAAATGGCATATATTGAAGATGTCTTAAAAGATGATTCCATCGAAGTGAAATACGAGGAAAATAGTTCTTAAATGAACCGTTATTTCACTAAATCAAGAATCGGGACTGTTACTAATGGTCAAATAAAGGATTCAATTTTAATAACTCCAATGCAGATCGAAATTTTAGATTGGATACAGAATTGGTTCAAGCATAATTGTGACGGGGAATGGGAACATGGTGAAGTCACCCAAACAGCTATCTTAGACAATCCAGGATGGGAAGTTAAGGGCTATAACCATGAAAACAAGATAGTTGAATTCTTTCCTGCTTTTTGCCGTGTTATCGAACCCGTTGAGCAACGAACGGTAGCTGCCCATCCAAGGGTTGGTTCGCACTACGGCATACCTTTCATCGTAAAGTTGCCTCACGAAATACTCGTCCCTGTCGGCTTTTCAGTCCCGCCTTTTACAACATAGGTTGGCATTGACGATCACCGGAACGGTCGGCAAGAAACCACTTTTTTTTTGGGATCAAATGTCGCAATTTCCATTTCAATCATATCTTTGTCAATTAAAATTTACATAAAGGGTTGTTATTAAGTTATTTATATGCGAAATACAAACCTGCTGGCTGGCAGGCCGGTATCCGCAATTCTTTTCTTTCGATCCAAAAAAGCTTTAATCCCTTCCAAGCTAAATCTCCACTATTTAAGTAATTTTTTCCGTTATAATCTGTAGTCCCAGTGTAAAATCATTGCACTTAGTTTGGCTGTGTCAAACAACAACTGGCTAATGGACTACGATAGAATTTATTGCCTTCCTAGCAAAAGGGAACATAGTGTTGAATTTATATGATCAGCAGCAAACAGTTGCAAAAATTTATAATGTTAATTTTTTTTGTATTCGGTTCAATCAATAAACTCCAGACGTATTATTTTTAGAAAAAGGAATTGTTCCCCTTTAAAAGCGAATGATGAAAGAAAAAATAAACCAACTGATTTTTCAGGTGCAATGGGCAGTTCAATTGTTCCTAAGTCAATTACAGAATTAATGTCCAGGTAGCTGTAGAGACAGCTTCGAAAATGCCTAAAACCGTATCGAACCAAGATACTTGGTCAAATGAACTAGAGACCATAAGAATTGCAAAACGATCTATTGACGGCGCAGAGGAGAACAAATTACGATTGCCTAGGAATTATTTTAAAGCGCGAGGGGAAGAAATCAGTTTGGTGGATACTTTAGATATACCTGATTGCAATCTGTATTTCACGAATTCACGTATTCACGAATCGCAAGGTGACATTTTAAATAGGGTATATTCTATAAAGCGATTCGCTATTCCTGATTATAGGATCTAAAAGTTAGAAATAGAAATCTCTCAAACAATACGGATACGGAGAACTTTTAAAAAGTTGCTTTCGGCCTCATTGATGTTGAAATTAAAAATAGTGCTATGAAAAAAATGGAAAAATGGAAGGAAAAAATAGAATTGGACGATTTAAATGAGGACGAAAAGGAGATATTCAATCAAATGGGGATGGGTAAAAGTTCCCGTAGGAAATTTGTAAAAAAAGTATCCGCAGCCAGTTTGAGTATTTGGGCCGCTTCCTATTTTAGTACAGAACTCTATGCAAACTCCATAAAGGATTTTTCAGAAAATCCATGGAAGTTGCTCAATGCGGTCAAAGTCAATTTTCAAGTTAATGATGCATCGAAAACCTTGACCTTAGACTCAAGGATGAGCTTATTGGATGCACTGCGGGAAAGGCTGGCGCTTACCGGAACTAAAAAGGGTTGTGACCACGGTCAGTGCGGCGCCTGTACTGTAATTATAGATGGAAAACGCAACCTTTCATGCCTAACGCTCGCAGCTACATGTGAAGGCAAGGAGATTACGACGGTTGAAGGTTTGGCTTCAAATGGCGAAATGCATCCAATGCAAAAAGCTTTTTTAAAGCATGATGGCTTCCAGTGCGGTTACTGCACACCGGGACAAATTTGTTCTTCCGTAGCCCTTTTAGAAGAAGCGAAAAATGGTGAAGCCAGTTATGTGACCGAAGATATCAAGAATGTTCAAAGCGATTTGAAACTTTCCGAAGAAGAGATTCGAGAAAGAATGTCCGGTAATATTTGTCGTTGTGGAGCCTATAACAATATTGTTCAGGCCTTTAAGGAAGTTCATTCCGGAGATGATGAAATGCCAACCTGGGAATTCGCTACACAGGAACAGATGGATAATGCTAAAAATGCCTAAACCGTTGAACTGATTCCCGAAAGGGACGAAGTTGACTATTCAAAACTTTAAATTTATCTATCATGAGACCATTCAATTATACAAACGCAACAAATAAAGACCGGGCACTACAGGCTTCCACCGAAACTTCGCATTATCTCGCAGGAGGGACAAATCTGGTAGATTTGATGAAAGAAGATGTAGAGCGCCCGGATCAGCTTATAGACGTTAATAATCTCGATTATAAACAAATAACTTCTAATGAAAACGGTGGTTTAACGCTTGGTGGGATGCTCAGTAATTCGGAGACTGCCAATAATCCTGAAGTTAGAACAAAATATCCGTTACTTTCTAGGGCCATGCTTTCTGCCGCTACGGCGCAGATCAGGAATATGGCGAGTAATGGCGGAAATTTATTGCAGCGTACGCGTTGCCCCTATTTCTTTGAGACTTCGATGCCCTGCAACAAAAGAAAGCCGGGTTCCGGATGTGGCGCTCTTAATGGAATGAATGCCAACCATGCGATTTTTGGGTATAGCGAGAGTTGTATCGCAACAAACCCATCGGATATGTGTGTTGCACTGGCCGCTATTGGAGCTACTGTTGAGGTTCATAAACCTGACGGGACTTCCAGAATGATAGAATTCACCGATTTTCATCGTTTGCCGGGAAATCAGCCAGAGAAAGACACCACATTAATGCAGGGAGAACTGATAACGGCGATTCATTTACCAAAACCAGAATTTTCAGATTACTATTATTATTTGAAAATTCGTGAACGTTCCAGCTATGCCTTTGCATTGATTTCAGTTGCGGCCGGATTACAGATAGAAAATGGGATCATCCAAAAGGCAGGTATTGCCATGGGAGGTGTGGCTCACAAACCTTGGAAACTTACAAAAGTTGAAGAGTTCCTTTCGGGTAAAGAGCCAATCCGGACTAATTTTGAAGCGGGTGCAGAACTGGCCATGGATGGGGCTAAGCCGTTTGAAGCGAATAAATATAAGGTAGAAATGGGAAAAAAAGCGATTGTAAGAGCACTTGCCCAAGCTTATGAAAAAGAAGTATAGGCCAATCCCAAAACATTAAAAATATGACAAAGACAATAAATACATCCGGAGTTGGCAAAGCCATAAATAGGGTAGAAGGCCATTTAAAGGTGATGGGAAAGGCTAAATACGCTTCTGAATTTCCAGTAGAAAATAAAGTATATGGTCAGGGGATCAATAGTACGATTGCCAAGGGGGAAATAATTTCCATAGATACTTCTGAAGCGGAAAAACTTGAAGGAGTATTAAAGGTGATCACTTATAAGAATGCCGAAAAACTGAAAACGTTGGAAGGAGAAAGGCCACAACTTGCAACTGATAGTATTGCCCCGGTTTTGCAAAGTAATAAAGTGCATTATTATGGTGAATATGTTGGTCTTGTGGTGGCAGAAACATTCGAACAAGCTCAATATGCTGCTAGTCTAGTGAAATTTGAATATAAAAAGGATCCTGCTGCGGTCATCGATTTTGAAAAATCCAAGTCGAAGGCATATACTCCGGATAATGGCTCAAATTATTCAAGAGGAAATATGGATAAAGGGCTTTCTGAAGCGGACATGGTAGTGGAGCAAACCTACCATACACCGATCGAACATCACCACCCAATGGAATTGCATGCCGTTATCGCTTCTTGGGATAATGGAAAAGTAACGGCATATGCGAGTCAGCAAATCGTTGAACATGCTAAAATAGCTATTGCAGGTACATTCCAGATTCCCAAAAAGGATGTAAGGGTAATAGCTGCTTTTGTAGGGGGTGGTTTTGGTTCCAAACTAAACCTAGATCGTCACGTCATTATGGCGGTAATGGCATCTAAAATGGTCGGTAGACCGGTGCAGGTTACTGTAACGAGAACCCAGATGTTTACCAATACCAACATGCGGCAGCAGAACGAGCAAAAAATGCTTGTAGGTGCTAAGAAAGATGGTACGCTTACAGCACTTTCCCATGAAACGCTTTCCCATACTTCTACTACTCAAGAATATCAAGAGCCTTGCGGAATGGTTACTAAGATGTTATACAATGTGCCTAATAATAAGGTAACCTATGGGTTGATACCCATGAATATTCAAACTCCTTTTGCGATGAGAGCTCCTGGAGAAGCAACCGGAAGTTTTGCATTGGAATCGGCTATGGATGAAATGGCATGGAAGTTAAAAATGGATCCTTTAGAATTCCGTATAAAAAATGATACGCAAACCGATCTTCATGAGAACCGACCATTTTCTTCAAGATTACTGGTGGAATGTTTGCGTATCGGAGCTGATAAATTTGGCTGGAAAGACCGAAAATCAGAGCCTCGTTCTAATAAAAAAGGTAATTGGCTCATAGGTTATGGTGTAAGTGCAGCTTCCAGAAATTCTCCTTATCAGAAATCGCATGCAAAGGTGATCCTGAATATGGAAGAAGATAAAGTACATGCTACGATCCAGATGGATGGAACCGATATCGGTACAGGTAGTTATACGATCGTTGCTCAAACTGCTGCAGAATATTTAAAGATTCCCGTAGAGCAGGTAACAGTGGAATTAGGGGATTCAGATTTTCCGGTAACTCCAGGTTCCGGTGGATCCTGGGGAGCGGCCTCCTATTGTAATGGAGCGCGTGCTGCTTGTGAAAATGCAATTAAAACACTGAAAAATAACCAAAATATTAAAGAAGATGAAGAGGTTGCAGTTGTTGAACTTCTAAAAAAGAATCAACTTACCAAGTTTGAAGCTGATGGAATGGCTGAACCATCTGCGGAATTCGAGAAATATTCAATTTTTTCTTTTGGCGCTAATTTTTGTGAGGTCTGGGTAGATAAGGATACCGGTATGTATAAAATAAAAAGAATGGTGAATGTAGGATCCGCAGGGAAGATTCTAAACCCTAAGACTGCTTATGGGCAGATCATTGGCGGCTTGACCATGGGTGTTGGCATGGTAATGGCCGAGCAAACACACGTGGAACCCAATTTCGGAAATTTCATCACCCGTTCTTTTGCAGATTATCATGTTCCGGTAAATTTGGATTTGGCCAATATTGACGTGATCTTCCTACCTGAAGAAGATAAGATTGCCAATAAGATGGGGATCAAAGGAATTGGCGAATTGGGAATAACCAGCGTTGCCGCTTCAATAGCGAATGCAATTTTCAATGCGACCGGAAAGCGAATGCGCGATCTTCCCATAACTCCGGAAAAATTAATCGTAGCAAAAGTTGAGGAAGGCGTTGCTGTTTAATAGTACTTTGGTATTTAGCGAATTCAAAATCAGGAATGGAAAATTTCGTATTGACGCATATACCTGTTTATTTCACTTCGAAATTTGAATATCCTCCAAGGTCTTGTCCGATTTTAATTTTCGAAAGCACTTCGATGGATGTATTTTCGTCAAATTCCGAAGAAGGCAAATCTTCTTATTCTATGCTACAGGTATTAAGTTCAAATAAAGCATTCACAGCTACCTTTGGTCAACGTAGCGTTGTAAAAGATTGAGCATTCGTCAAACCTCGGTTGCTGCGCTATTTTAAATCGAAGAGTTAAAAAACTTTCCGTATTATTAATGATTTGGAAAAGTTTGTTCAAGTGTAATGTTGTAGACTTGTATTCTTAATATTTGGCAGTATGCGTTACAAATATGTATTGGCTTCTTTATGCTTGATCTTGGTTTTTATTCAATGTAAAAATATAAAAATTAAGGATAGACCAAGCTATCTGACGTTCGCAACATTCAACGTAAGTATGGAATCCGAGAATTACCTTGGCAGGTATGCCGATGGTGTTTCATCCCAGATATTAATAGATGAGCTTGCAAGAGGAACTAGTCAACATATTATTAATATTGCGAAGATTATACAAACCAAAAGACCAGATGTACTATTGCTGAATGAGTTTGATTATATCGAAAACCCTGAAGAGGGTATAGAAAAATTCATTAAGGGATATTTGAACGTAGCGCAGGGAGATACTGAAGCAATAGACTATCCTTATTATTACTATTCAACTTTTAACACGGGTATAGAAACACCTTTTGATCTCAATGGGGATGGAAAATTTGAAGGCAACGGCAACGATGCCTATGGTTATGGAAGGTATCCAGGTCATTATGGAATGGTACTGCTTTCCAAGTTTCCGATCGATAAAGAGAACATCCGTACATTTCAATTTTTCAAATGGAAAGACATGCCGGATCATTTGAAAACAAGTACAGTTGATGGCGCTAATTTTTATAGTCCGGAAGCTTGGCAGCAATTTAGGCTTTCGTCAAAATCCCATTGGGATGTACCTATAATATTCGGCGATAAAACCATACATATACTTGCCAGTCACCCTACCCCTCCGGGCTTTGATGGTGAAGAAGATAGAAATGGAAAAAGGAATCACGATGAAATCAGATTTTGGAGAGACTATATCGATGACGAAGATGGCGCTTATATTTACGATGATAATGGTAAAAGCGGAGCTTTAGGGGATAGATCCTTTGTAATTATGGGAGATTTAAATGCTTCACCAGATGAAGGCAGTGCCATTAAAAAAGGTATAGGGAATTTATTGAACCATCCAAGAGTGAACCATAGATTCAACCCATCAAGCAAAGGCGGGGAGCTCTTAAGCCCAACTAATGAAAATGGAAAATACCACACCGCTCTTTGGAAATTGAGAGCGGATTATGTTCTTCCTTCCATGGACTTGAACGTAGTGGACCACGGTGTTTTTTGGCCACTTGAAGGAGAGGCATTACATGATTTGATGTTGGACAGGAAATCTAGCTCGGACCATCGAATGGTTTGGATTAAAATTAAAACAGAAGAATGATGAAATACGTAATCGGGCCATATTGAAATCAAACAATTTTAATCTGTATGACGAAGGTATAACTCAGAAAAAATGAATTTCAGCCGGAATAATATGGATAGGATTTAAACTTGGTTGGAAAAGGGTTACCCTATTTGGCACCCGAATCTTGAAAGCTATCCACTGATCAATAAACGCAATAAGGAATACAATAGAAAGTATGCCCATTCCGTATTGGGGGACACGCCTCCAAGGGAATACAAAGAACGTTTTGGGAAAAATTCTTACCCGAAACGGACAGTAGTTGATACGGATTTAAAGAAAGTTTACTGGTCAACAGTAGATTTTAAACCAAAGTTCAAATAAAGCATTAACTTACTGGAGAAGGAACAAAAAATATAATTATTCAATTAATACTACGATTATGGGAAAAGGTCAAGACGCAAAGAAAAATGTAAAAAAAGCCCCTGAAAAAACAGCTAAAGAAAAGAAACAAGAAAAGAGATTGAAAAAGTCAAAGTAAGCTGAAGATTGTCCCTAAAACTTCAATCTCAACCTGCTCTTTTCATACAAAGTTCACCTAAAGGATTGAATGGTTAATCCAGAATCCCAAAGGCGTTGGTGTATATAATATTACAGCACTTTATCGGGTATTGAACAGTATATTTACGACCGCCTTATAAAAAGCATTGAAGATTTCTATCGGACTTCCTATTCATTGACTGCTTATTCAAATTGGGGGACAAATAATAGGAACAGAGCCCTCTTTTATTAAAGGGCTGAAAAGTTGCACCCGATCGATTACTTTATGAAGGGGTTTTATTTGATTTTCCGGAAATATATCCTTTGCATTAAAGAATCTATTTTCACAAAAAGAACAAATTAAAAATTACTTTTCAAACAATGAGCAACAGTACCTATGATGCCATAGTGGTGGGCTCCGGGCCAAACGGTTTGAGCGCAGCTATACGATTGCAACAAGAAGGCTTATCGGTGTTGGTTTTAGAAGCCAAGGATACCATCGGTGGAGGCATGAGGACCGCCGAATTGACCTTGCCGGGTTTCAAGCATGATATCTGTTCGGCCATACATCCAATGGCATTGGCATCACCGTATTTGGAAACACTACCGCTACAGGACTATGGACTGGAGTATATTTTACCTCCGATTGATTGTGCGCATCCTTTCGATGGTGGTTCTGCTGCACATTTGGAGCGTTCTATAATTAATACCTCAAAGGCATTGGGTTCCGATGAAACCTCCTATCGTGAACTTTTTCAGCCCATAAAAACCTACTGGGATGGCATAGCTCAAGATGTTTTGGGCCCTCTATCCATTCCTAAAAACCCAATTGACATGGCTCGGTTCGGACTTTCCGCTTTGCAGCCTGCTACATGGTTGGCAAAACGGTTTCAAACAAAAGAAGCCAAAGGACTTTGGGCGGGTATGGCAGCACATTCCCTTCAACCCCTTTCCAATTGGACAACTTCCGGTATCGGTTTGGTGCTTTCTGTAGCAGGTCATATTGGCGGGTGGCCTATTCCCAAAGGAGGTTCACAGTCTATTGCGAATGCTATGGGAAGCTATTTCGAAGCATTAGGAGGAAAAATTGAAACGAATTGTTATGTTACTTCTTTGAAACAACTGCCATCTTCTAAAGCTGTTTTATTTGACCTCACCCCAAAACAATTGTTGGAAATAGCCGGGGATAAGTTTTCCAACTTGTATAAATGGCAGCTTAACCGGTATCGTTATGGTATGGGTGTTTTTAAAATTGATTGGGCATTGAATGGTGCGGTACCTTTTACGGCGTCAGTATGCAATAGGGCCGGAACAGTACACCTTGGAGGGACTTATGAAGAAATTGTACATTCGGAACGAGAAATTGGAAAAGGAAAGCATGTGGAGAAACCATTTGTACTTTTTGCACAACAGAGTCGGTTTGATAGCACCAGAGCTCCTAAGGGCAAACACATAGCCTGGGCTTATTGCCATGTGCCCAATGGGGATACCGAAGATAAAACCAACATTATTGAAAACCAAGTAGAGCGTTTTGCACCGGGATTTAAGGATTTAATTCTGGAGAAGCATACCATGAACACGCAAGCAATGCAGGTGTATAACCCAAACTATGTTGGGGGCGATATTAATGGAGGTAGTATTGATATTGGTCAGCTTTTTACCCGTCCGGCTTTACGATGGTCACCTTACAGAACATCGGCAAGGGGATTATATCTGTGTTCATCATCAACACCACCAGGGGGTGGTGTACATGGAATGTGCGGCTATCATTCTGCTATGAGGGTACTAAAGGACCTTTTTTAATCTTAGAAATTGAAATTGTGCCAT
>JBBSKR010000075.1:0-15878 GCA_038256135.1 Flavobacteriales bacterium
AATTCCCTTTTTGCCAATTGAGCCAGCATAGGCATGGATTCTTCGGAACGGTATTCTTCATCCCCCGTTACAAAAACAATATGAGGAGGTTTTATATGTTCAGGAGCTGTTTTTTCTTTTTTCTTATCGCCACATGCCAGAAACAATAGCGCAAGCAACATAGTAAAAGCGGATTTGTATTGTATCATATAATTTTTCACCGATATTTATTTTGTATTTTTTATTGCATAGGATGTTCTTCCAACAATTCTTCTGGGGTATAAAAGCTAGTTCGGTCTTTGGTAGCTTCCCGCACTTTTTTAACCTTATCTGAATTTATTACGGACGCCTTATTGCCAAATGCATTTCTCACATAGGTCAAGACTGCAGCAATGTCATCATCTTTTAACAAGCCTTTAAAGGCCATCATGGGTACTTGGCCCTCATAATGGTTGCCCATAATATCCATAGGTCCATAAAGACCATGAAGTGTTAATTTTATTAATCGCTCTTCATCACCTAAGACCCATTCTTGACCAACTAAGGTAGGATACCCGGCATTCTGCAGTCCGCTGCCGGCCTCTTGATGACAGGTAATGCAATACCCCTCTGTTTCGTAAATCTTTTTCCCTTTGGCGAAAACTTCCAGTTCTTCGCCTTTTAAATGGGAAGCCAATATTTTTTCATCCGCCTTTTTCATGAAATTACCCGTTAACCTTGTTTCCGCAAAATGGAAAGAGTCCTCCATCCAGTCATCCAATGGATATTGCCTTGCCACATTCAAAATTGTCATTCCATCCGATTCGTGTAGCCAAGATGCCGCGGTAATTGCTTCAAGCCTTACCCTACCGTGTGCATCTGAAGCAGCTTTTTTCAGTAATTCCAAAGAGTTGTTCACTTGATGGCCCATATATCTTAAAACGCGAACCGATGCGGCACGTACCCTGTGGTCTTCTGATTGTAACAATTCCTGTAATAATTTATCATCCACTTTGTTCATTCCCCATGACACCCATAAACCTTCAAGACGGTTGTGGTCATAATCAGGGTCGGAGGTATCCAAATTCGAAACCCATGTTTTTAATGCGGATAATACTGTTTCCGTATCCCTTTCCCGCAGTTCGCGCCGGGTCCTGTAACGGGTTCTGTACTCTGGTAGTTTAAGGTTTGCCAATAACACATCTATTGATGCTCCCTCGACCTTGGCAGGTTCTACCAACGGCCTTGAAGGATACGTAATCCTATAAATTCTGCCATGAACATGGTCCCGCAATGGGTCACGGGCATTATGTTGCATATGGCCAATGAGTACATTATGCCAATCCACAACATAAAGTGTCCCATCGGGAGCAAATTCCATTTCAACAGGCCTGAAATTAGGATCCGTACTGGTAATGAGATCCTGCCGATGTTTTGAGGTAAACCCAGTTCCATCCTCCAGCATCTGGTGCTGCTTTAAGCCCAAGAACCCAATGGAATTGGCCAAGAGCATATCGCCTTGTACTTCATCAGGAAAATGGCTACTGGATATGAATTCCATTCCAGAAGTTGGCCTTACCCGATGGGCTTCCTCGATCAGTTCCTCGGTCAATGGTGAGGAAACACCGTAAATAGGCTTTAACGAACTGGGCATCATCCAATTCACCTTCGGTCCGGAAGTGTGCAAAAAGAAGTCTTGTCCCCACTCATCAAAAGCGATTCCCCAAGGGTTGGGAATGGCGACCTGTAGGGTCCGTTCCAGTTTTTTACGCTGCGGATTGAATCTGTAAAAACCACCGTTGGTGGCCCTTACCGGACCATACGAGGTTTCCACATTGGTATGTAGAAATACACCTTCCGACATGTAGAAAGCTCCTGAGGGATCTGCACAAAAAGCGGATATGGCATGATGCGTATCATGATCATCAAAACCGCTCAAAACAATTTCTACGCTATCTGCCTTATCATCACCATTGGTATCGGTATAGAGTTTCAGGTTGGTGCCTTGGCTTACATATACGCCTTCCGGAGCAAATTCAAAACCAATGGGCAAATGTAATTTATCCGCAAAAACGGTTTGCTTATCCGCCTTGCCATCATTATCGGTATCTTCCAAAATAATGAGCTTGTCATTCGGTTTTGGATCACCGGGCTTATAGTGTGGGTAGGAGGGGAGTGTTGCAACCCATAACCGGCCTTTGTTATCAAAAGAAATTTGTGCGGGATTCGCTAAATCTGGAAATTCTTTTTCTGAAGCAAAGAGTTCAACTTTATAACCTTCTGGCACGGTCAATGTCTCAATGGCTTCCTCACCGTATTTATACTGTATAATGTTCTCGGAATTACCCAAATTATAGTTGGTCTGTACCGGGGGTAGCTTACTAGTCATTGCATCCGCAGCTTTTAAATCATAGGCTTCGCCCTGAACAGCTGCCCAAATCAATGAATCCCGTATCGCAGTAAGTTCCCTTGTTTTTTTTATTTCAAAGGGATAATTATCCGGACCGTAGGGCGCATGGCGTCTTCCGAAAACATGTACGCCATTCGGAATCTTATAGTCATTGTGCCAATAGAAGTTTTTTTCATTAATGGCTTCGTTGACCGCCACCCTTTTGTTTTCCGATTTTATAGGTTCGTTTCCAGTTAATTCATCCGAAAGGTACTGGGCGAATCGCTCATATCCTTTTTTGTTTAATTGGGAACCGTCTATTGTGAGGTCCCCATGTTCATCTGCAAACCAATTTTTTGTGGGTTGAAAAGCGTTTATAAGAGGAATCCGATTTACCGCGCAGACTTCCTTCATAACCTCGGTGTATTCCTTTAAATTTTGGTTGGCCATTTCTCCATCAGGTACATCCAAATGGTCAGCAATATTTTCAAAAGCTATTGGCGAAACAACAATCAATTGTGGTGCTGAGGTACCATTATAAGTTTGTTTTAAGGAGTGTTTGATAAAAGCGTCCAATTCCGCTCTGTAATTTTCCAGGCCTGCGGGACCTTCAAAGGATTCGTTATACCCGAAAAATGCTATAATGATATCGGCCTTTAAACGCGACAACCACTCATCAGGAGTTTCAAAAACACCTTCACTCCCTGAATTCTGTGCCAATTCCGTATGAAATTTCTCGGCACCTGGAAATGCCCACGGAGATACCCTGCCCGAGTGAGGACGAAATCCCGGTGTGTCGCCTCCATCACACATATTTCGTATCACTAGGGAATCTGTTGGATAACGAAGTTGCATTTCAGTTTCAAAAGTTCCGAAATGCAACATTCTGGATCCAAGATTATTTCCAATCAAGACTATGGAAGAATGGGGCTTTATTGTAAGTATCGGCTCTTTATTTTCAGTACAGCTTTGCATGAAAAGCATGGAAATGCAGAATAGGGTAAATTTAAAAACGGAACTGGTTTGGATTCCTTTCATGGTTCTTTCAAGGTTGGAAGGACTAATTTTCTCGGTTAAATATAGGTATAAAAAAACCACTCGAAAGTGGTTTTTGTCATATTGATTTTATAGTTAGAAGTTTCTATAGTCACCTTCCAAATAGGCATTTGCCTCTTCTTCGGCAAATTTTGCATTTTCACTGTCCCAGTGTAAAACTTGATTCGGAAATCTGCCGGCGATTACCCCTAACAAGATAGTTTCCGTTAATCTAGAGGCATATGAAAACGGAGCCGTAGTCTCATCGGTTCCCAAACAGGCATCAACAAACTGATGGTAATGTTTTGGACCTTCAGATTCATAATTACGTATAGGTTTCCCCATTTTGTTGGCTTTTTCAACGGCTTCAACTTCTGCAGTTATATCCACATACTTTCCGTCAACGATTTTCTTTGGCAACTCCATAAAGTGGGGTAATAACAATCTTCCTTTTTCACCAATGAACATTGCTCCTTGTTCCGGAAGTATACCTTCACCGGTTGATTTGGTTTCAAGAGACATTTTATCTTCCACTGAATCATCTGTAGTATCGGATGAGGCTACGGTGGTGGAGGCATTCGGTAATTTTAGATCGTCATGCATTTGTGGTGCTCCAGGACCATCGTACCATACCCATTTTAAGGTTTCAGCAGTATGTTTGGTCTGCGGAAATTCATAGGTTACAATATTGTTTTCAGGAAAAGCGAAACCGTTAGGTTCCCTGCATTCGTTCTTGATGGTCATAGGAACATCCAACTCTAGCGCATTATAAGGGGTATCAAAAATGTGCACCCCCATATCCCCTAATGTTCCACAACCATAATCCACTAGTTTTCTCCAATTACCTGGGTGATAAAACCCTTCTTTATAAGGCCTTTCTGCAGAAGTACCTAACCATAGGTTCCAATCCAATGTTTCTGGAATTGGGTCTTTTCCTTCAGGTATCGGGCCATCATACCCCCAATTTTTTGGTGACCAAGCACGTACTGTATGGACCTTTCCAATGATTCCGGATTGAATTAAAAGTGTTGCCAATTTGTAATCATAAAAGGAATGCACTTGTATTCCCATTTGAGTTATCAATCCTTTTTCCGCAGCTAGTTTTTTCATTGCCCTTGCTTCAGAGACATAATGGGTTAGGGGCTTTTGACAATAAACGGGTTTATTCATTTCCATCGCCATCATAGAAGCAGGTGCATGGGTATGATCTGGAGTAGATACTATTACGGCATCAATATCATTGGCCATTTCCTTTAGCATGACCCTATAATCTGTGTAGGTTTTGGCATTGGGATGCAATAGTTTTGCAGCCGCCAGATTATTGGCGTCAACATCACAAAGTACCGTAACGTCCACTTTTTGATGTGAAGAAATAGCTTCTAAGTCTGCCGCACCCATATTACCGACTCCGATATGTGCAGTGCGTAATCTAGTTAGTTTTTTCTCCTCTTTTTTGCAGGACCATAATCCAGATGGTAATAAGACAAAGCTGGACAAAGCTGCGGCATTTTTTAAAAAATCCCTTTTATTCATTTTTTCTAATATTATAATTTTTTGATTTTGATATTGCGAAACCAGATAGGGCTGGAGTGATCTTGTAAACCGATATAGCCAGTTTTATATTTTCCATAATCTTCACTATTTTTCCATTTATCTGAATTTTTTTTCTTGTACCATTCTTCGTCCCACGGTACAAAAGATACTACTTTTTTACCGTTCAACCAGTGCTCTACCCGTTCTGGCGTAAACACAATTTTGGTCGTATTCCATTCCCCAACAGGATGTACTATTTTTCTGGTGGAATCTGCTGCATGCATGGCATAATCAGATGCCGTTTTTTGTAAGGGTTTTAATTCTTCCGGTTTTTCGGTATAGCCCAAGCTTAGATTGTACTCGGTCAAATCATGAATGCTAGCATAATTTTCATCATCTATCAATTGGTACTCTGGAGCTACTTCCGGGGGACTTTTATATCCTTCTTTCAAGTGATAAAATATGCCACTATTGCCACCCTTTGGAAGTTTCCATTCCAGATACAGCTCAAAGTTGTCGAACTCTTCGCCTCCATATATAATGTCCGTTCCACCGGTATAATCCTCCTCTTTTCCCAATGCCGTATCAAAGGTCAATTCACCGTTTTTTGCTACCCATCCTGGTGGTAGTTCCTTTCCATTATAGGCACGCCAGCCTTTGGTGCTTTTGCCGTCGAACAAGGTAATCCATTCTTCCTGGCTTTGTTTTTCTATAGTTGTTTTGGAATCCTCTTTGTCTTTTTTTTCCATCTTACAGGAAACTGTAATCAATAGAAACAGGGTTAACGTTGGGTAAAAGAGTTTTTTTATCATATGGTGGATTTGATTAAATGATTCGATTGTGTCTTAATATGAAGGAAAGTACAAAAAAAAAGAATGACGAAAAAGGTATTTCTCCCAATCGCCATTCTAGCTTGCCAAATAACCCAAATGGGTCGTTAAGTGTTTACATGTGAATTGTCTGTGTTCTATCGGGACCAACGGAAACAATTTTAATGGGTACCTCCAATTCCTTTTCTAGAAAATGGATATAATCATTCAAAGATTTCGGTAGTTGATCTGCAGAAGTCATTTTGGTTAAGTCTTCTTGCCAACCCTTCATTTCCGTATAGATAGGCGTTACATTTTCCACCTCGATATTGTATGGAAAATGTTCAATTTTCTCACCTTTGTAATTGTAGGCAGTACATACCTTTAATTTTTCAAATCCGCTGAGTACATCGCCTTTCATCATCATCAATTCGGTAACACCATTGATGCGGACTGCATATTTTAAGGCAACCAGGTCTAGCCAACCGCAACGTCTTGGTCTTCCCGTGGTAGCACCAAATTCATTACCTACACGGCCCATAGTTTCCCCATCCTCATCAAACAGTTCCGTAGGAAAGGGTCCGCTCCCAACCCTTGTGGTATAGGCTTTGAATATTCCTTTTACTTTACCTATTTGATTAGGGGCAATGCCCAAACCTGTGCAGGCACCTGCAGCAGTCGTGTTCGAGGATGTAACAAAAGGATAGGTTCCGAAATCAATGTCCAAAAGTGAACCTTGCGCCCCTTCGGCCAATATTTTTTTACCTTGCTTTTGTGCTTGGTAAAGATATTCCTCACTATCAATAAAAGTCAATTCTTTGAGTTCCTTTACGGCTTTGAAAAAATCGGCCTCCAATTCTGCAAGATCATATTGAATATCTACGTTGTAAAAGCTGATCATAGCCTCGTGCTTATTCGCTAGGCTGCGGTATTTTTCCTTCCAATCACTCAGCTCAAGATCCCCAACACGCATGCCGTTCCTACCGGTCTTGTCCATATAAGTTGGTCCGATACCTTTTAAGGTGGATCCTATTTTTGCTTTTCCTTTTGCAGCTTCGGAGGCTGCATCCAATAAACGGTGGGTAGGTAAAATTAAATGTGCCTTTCTAGAAATCAAGAGTTTTGATTTGATGTCCAGATTAAATTTCTTGAGGGCATCCAATTCTTTTTTGAAAATGACCGGGTCAATAACAACACCGTTGCCAACAACATTTACTGCATTTTTATGAAAAATGCCAGATGGTATGGTATGTAGAACATGTTTTATTCCATCAAACTCCAACGTATGACCGGCATTTGGCCCCCCTTGAAAGCGAGCTATAATGTCATAATTCTCGGTTAATACATCTACGATTTTTCCCTTTCCTTCGTCACCCCATTGTAGGCCTAACAATAAATCTACTGCCATCTAAATAATATATACTTGGTTAGTTTTTCGAGCTATCTGTGCTTTCTGGTTTGCCTACCTCTGTGGCAGGTGAATTTTTGGTCCCATAAAAATAAAGGGAATGGGTATTTATTTTAATATCGAACACTTCTTCAATTGTCTTTTTTATGGATTGAATCCTGGGATCACAGAATTCCATTACTTCACCGGTATCGGTAAGGATTACGTGGTCATGCTGACGGTCAAAATAGGACTTTTCATACTGTGCCTGGTTTTTTCCGAATTGATGTTTACGCACCAACTTACAATCCAGCAAAATTTCAATGGTATTATAAAGGGTTGCCCTACTTACACGGTAATTTTTGTTCTTCATTTTAATATAAAGTGATTCTATATCGAAATGTTCCTCACTATCATAAATTTCTTGAAGTATAGCGTAGCGTTCAGGAGTTTTTCTATGTCCGTTGTCCTCTAAAAAGGTAGTGAAGACGTTTTTTACAATTTCTTGGTTCTTATCCAAAGACATAAATACTGCATTAATATACAAATGTACAGTTAAATTTTAATTTCCTTTTTCTAAATACGGGTTACTTTGTCTATACCGCTAATCTCACTTAAGCTATCCGTCAACTTTTTGAGGATGGCCTTGTTTTTTACCACGACGGTTATCTTTCCTTTAAAGGTTCCCCCATCTGTGCTAAAATTAAGATTGCGCATATTAACGTGCATGATGTCTGAAATAACCTCTGTGATATCACTGACCAAGCCTAGATTATCTATACCCGTTAATTCTATATCTGCCAGATATTCCTGTTGGGAAGAATCTATCCATTTGGCACTTATAATACGATAAGCATAATTGGATTGTAATGATATGGCATTCGGACAGTTCTTTTTATGGACTTTAATTCCTTCCGAGACACTTACAAAACCAAATACTTCATCACCTGGTATGGGGTTACAGCATTGGGAAAGCTTGTATTCCAGTTTCTCCTCTTCTTTCCCAAATACCAGCATGTCGTATTTGGCGGTAATTTCATCTTTATTGATGTCCTCTTGCGTCGGGCTACGGCGCATACGGTTTTTAAAGAAGCTAATAAATGCATTGTTGTAAGAGGATGCAAATTCTTTGAGCATGCTATTTTCAATAGATCCTATACCTACTCGGTAAAAGAGATCTAGACTGGTTTTTAGTTTGAAAAAAGTTACCATTTTATTGATGGAATCCTCATTAAGACTAATTTTCTGGGATTTTAGCTTTCTTCTAAGAATTTCCTTGCCATCTTCCGCAACCGATTTTTTCTCCTCTCTTAAGACTGATTTAATCTTTGCCCTGGCCCTTGCCGTAGTAGCATAATCCAGCCAGTTTTGATTTGGTTTGGCCTGTTCAGATGTAATTATTTCTACCTGGTCCCCACTATGCAAGGTAGTGTTAAGCGGTACTAATTTTCCATTCACCTTGGCTCCCCTGGTGCGCATGCCAACCTCGGTATGGATGTTAAAGGCAAAATCGAGCGGAGTGGCCCCTTTCGGTAACGATTTTAATTCCCCTTTCGGGGTAAAAACAAAAATTTCTTTAGAATATAGGTTGAGTTTGAACTCCTCTACAAAATCAACTGCATTGGTATTTGCATTTTCCAATGCTTCCTGCAGTTTGTTCAACCAAATTTCAATGCCCTGTTCTTTCTGATCACCGTGTTTATATTTGAAATGGGCTGCATACCCCTTCTCGGCAATCTCGTGCATACGCTCACTTCTTATCTGAACTTCTACCCATTTACCTTTCGGGCCCATTACCGTAATATGTAGGGCTTCATAACCAGTAGATTTGGGAGAGGATATCCAGTCCCTCAAACGTACCGGGTTAGGGGTGAAGTGATCTGTTACGATGGAATATATTTTCCAAGCAAGAAACTTTTCGTTCTGCGTATCGGTTTTATAAATAATTCTAATGGCAAACTTATCGTAGATTTCGTCAAAGGTTACGTTCTGTGAAATCATCTTTTTTCTCATGGAGAAGATGGATTTCATTCTACCTTTTATCACATAATTTAGACCTTCTATCTTTAAGGAATTATCAATCGTATCCGAAAAAGCATCAATATATGCTTGTTGCTCCTCTTTACTTTCCTCTATTTTTCCCTTAATGGAATTATATACTTCTGGCTCCGTGTATTTTAAACTGAGATCTTCGAGCTCCGTTTTAATATTGTAAAGCCCAATTCTATGGGCTAATGGAGCATAAATGTATAAGGTTTCTGACGATACTTTAACCTGTTTATGCTCTGGCATGGCGTCCATGGTGAGCATATTATGGTAACGGTCCGCAATCTTGATAATGATCACGCGTACATCGTCATTTAAGGTCAGTAACATTTTCCTGAAATTCTCCGCTTGTTGGGAGATATTCATGTCTTTCTTTAAATGCGATATTTTGGTTAGACCGTCTACGATTCGGGCCACCGTTTCGCCGAACATGCGCTCTATATCATCTAGGGTATATTCGGTATCCTCAACAACATCATGCAATAGCGCGGAAGCAATTGAAACCGCATCAAGACCAATTTCGGAAGCAACAATTTTTGCGACTGCAATAGGATGGAAAATATAGGCTTCCCCAGATTTTCTGCGTTGCTTCTTATGCGCATCAACAGCAATCTCAAAAGCACTGCGTATAAGTTTTTTATCGTCATCCGTCAGGGTTTGATAGCTGATACGTAATAGCTCCTTATATTCTTGGGCTATAAGCTTATTTTCCTGTTCTATTGCAGCCTGTGTCATACTAGATTAAAAATAAGATAATCTTAAACGATTGACAACAAAAACTATGCCTTTAAATTGCGTATACGATCGATTAGTGGCGGGTGTGAATAGTGCATAAACACATAGGCCGGATGCGGGGTTAAATTGCTGAGACTATTCTTTGAAAGCTTCTTTAAAGAGGTAACCAATGGCATTGCGGCATAGGTGTCCTTGGCAAAATCATCTGCTTGATATTCAAATTTTCTCGAGAAATGGTTCATTAACAACCCGGTTAGCTCTGAAACCGGACTGTAAAGAATACCGAAACCAATTAAGGCCGCATGAAAGCTGGGTCTTTCCACTCCTATAGCCAATGAAACTTCTGGATTGTTAATGAAAAGGGACAATAGGAACAACATGAATCCGGTCAATAGAATAGATGTAGCTAAATTGAATATAATGTGATTGCGTTTGTAATGACCTATTTCATGGGCCAACACGGCAACAATTTCCTCTTCTTCAAGGTCTTTGATCAAGGTATCATAAAGCGTCACCCTTTTTTCCTTGCCAAAACCAGAAAAATAGGCATTCGCCTTGGTGGAACGTTTAGATCCGTTAATGACAAAAACATGCTGTAGGTCGAAACCAACCTGTGCAGCATAACGTTCTATTTTTTCGCGTAAACTACCGGCTTCCAATGGTTCTTGCTTATTGAATAGTGGAACAACCAGTTTACTATAAAACAGGTTCATGAATAAAATGAAGAGCGTAACCAAGGCCCATGTATACAGCCAAAAATGGGTACCTGCCCATTGAAAGAACCAAATGACCAAGGATAAAATGACTCCACCGATGATAATGGTCATGGCCCATTGTTTTAATTTATCCAGAAAAAACGTTTGGCGTGAGGTGTTATTAAATCCAAATGCTTCTTCGATCACAAAAGTCTGGTAATAGGAGAAAGGCGTGTTGAGAAGATCACTTCCTATCATTAGTATTCCGAAAAACACCAAAGCTTGTAAAATGATATTGTCCGTTATATTTTGCGCAACTTGATCAACCCAAGCAAACCCACCAAATAGCAAAAACCCAAGAATCAACAATAACGAGAAAACGGATGTTACGATACCGAATTTATAATTGGTAAGCTTATAGGCCTGGGATTTTTCATACTCCTCTATATTGTAGACGTCACTTAGGTCATTTGGGACAGGGTCCTTGAAACGTTTGGCGTTGAGGTAATTCATGATGGTAGCAAGAATAAACTCCCCAATGAGAATAAATAGGATACAATAAAATACAAATGTTTTATCCATAATTACGAATCAAAAGAATTGGTTGAAATCGAGACCTCATTTAGTTGTCGGCCAAATTACGTTGTCTTTTAGCTTCAAAGATAAGTATTGCAGCGGATACGGATACGTTCAATGAATCTATTTCGCCCTCCATGGGAATAATGATGTTCTGGGTGGAATTTTTTAACCATGCCTCACTTAAACCTGAATTTTCTGTTCCAACGACGATGGCCGTTGCTCCTTTAAAATCGACTGAGGTATACGTTTTGGAGGACGAAAGGGCTGCGCAGTAAATTTGAAATCCCTTATTTTTTAAAAAATCCATGATTTCCGTAGTATTGCCAACTTTGACATTGTTTGAAAAGACACAACCCACACTGGAACGGATTATATTTGGATTATAAAGGTCCGTTTTAGGGTTGGCAATAAAAACGGCGTCCAAGTTTGCAGCATCCGCCGTACGTAATAAGGCCCCAATATTCCCAGGTTTCTCGGGAGATTCCGCTACAAGGACCAATGGATGGGGACTATTGAATTTCAAAGAAGAGAGTTGATGTTGCTTGCTTTTTACAATGGCCACTATGCCCTCTGTAGTATCTCGATGGGCTAATTTTTTGTACACTTCGCTACTAACAGAAATTAGTTTGTCCTTAGGGAAGGAATGCAAAAATCCATTATTTTGATAATCTGTCAATATCTGCTCACAATAGAAAAGCATATCAACTTCATATTGGGCATTTTTTGCAATCTGCAACTCCCTTAATCCTTCCAAAAGAAATTGACCGGTCTTTTTTCGCTCCCTTGATTTTTCTTTCAACAACAAGGCCTTCTTTATCAAAGGATTTTGTGCGCTACTTATGTATTTTACCGAATGCATGGATCACAAAAGTAAACTAATCTGTTAATTAGTTGATTACATTTCGACCTATGGCAATATGTTCTTCGCGTATATTTACACGCTTTGTTTGAAAGCATTAATTCCTGCTTGTAATCCATGGGTGTAAATACTATCTTAAAATAGTGCCTTTGCTATGGTGACTTAAATATTATAAGTAACTTGGAATTAATCTAAATGAAGAAGAAAAATGAATGTACTTTTTTTTGGGATTGCCAAGGATATTGTTGGCAGTTCAGAAATTACATTTCCGGAAGACCTTGAAAAACCGGGAACGGTTGCAGCCTTAAAAAAGCAACTTGCAGCTACCTATCCAGAATTTTCTAAATTAAATTCTCTTGCGGTGGCTGTAAATAGTGAATATGCTGCTGATGATGTAACTTTGGTTAGCACAGATGAAATTGCAATTATACCACCAGTTAGTGGAGGCTAATGGAAAAAATAATTGAAATAGTTGATACCATAGACACTGCAAAAGTGTATTCGGAATTGTCCGATGCAAAAAGCGGGGGTATCTGTGTTTTTGTGGGTACGGTTCGGGAGTTTACCAATGAAGAAAAAGTAGTCGCCTTGGAATTTGAAACCTATAAGGTCATGGCATTAAAGGAAATGGAAAAGATTGCGGACAAAGCCATGGAAAAGTGGTCGTTGAATAAAGTAATAATGAGACATGCCGTTGGGGAAAAGAGTGTAACGGAACCCGTTGTGATTGTAGGAGCCTCCTCTGCCCACCGAGATGCATGCTTCGAGGCTTGCCGGTTTTTGATAGATACGCTTAAGGAAACGGTTCCCATTTGGAAAAAGGAAAAGTTTAAGAATAATTCGGTTTGGGTATCGGCGCATCCTTAATTTAGTTAGGAGTTAAAAGTGAGAAGTGAGAAGTGAGAAGTGAGAAGAGAAAAGTTAGGAGTTAGGAGTGAAAAGAAAAGAGTTAAGCAAAACAGTAGGGTAGGTGCTTTGGTTTGAAAATGAACTTGTCACTTGAACTTGATTTTGAATTTGAATTTGAACTTGATTTTTGAATTTGAATTTGTTTTTGTTTCTTTTACTTGATTTTTGAATTTGAATTTGATTTTATAAATGCTAGTAGATAACCATAATAGAAAAATAAATTATTTAAGGCTTGCGGTTACAGATCGTTGCAATTTGCGTTGCAATTATTGTATGCCGGAAGAAGGAATCAATTTTGCAAAGAAAAACACCTTGTTCACCATTGATGAACTGGTAAAACTGAGTGAAATTATGGTTTCCCAAGGAATAGATAAGATTCGAATTACCGGAGGTGAACCATTTGTGAGAAAGGATCTGATGGTGTTGTTGCGTAAAATGGCAAAATTGGAAGGTCTAAATGATATTTCAGTAACTACAAACGCTACGTTGATCGGACCCTATATCGATGAACTCAGAGAACTCGGTATAACAAACATCAATGTGAGTATGGATGCCATAAACCGGGAGACTTTTGAGCGCATTACCCGGCGCAATCAATATGATGTGGTCTACAATAATATGATTCGTTTGATCACTGAAGGGTTCAACGTCCGTATTAATTTTATAGCCCTAGAAGGTCAAAATACGGAGGATATCCTTCCGATGTTGGAATTGACCAAACACTATAATGTTTCTGTTCGATTTTTAGAAGAGATGCCGTTCAATGGAGGGTCTAAGGAGTTTCAAACTATAAAATGGGATTTTAAAACTATTCTGGACCATATACGGGAAGCGCATCCGGATTACTATAAGTTGGAATCGCCCAAAACATCCACTTCCATCAATTATAAGATTCCTGGTTTTAAAGGAACCTTTGGGGTCATTCCCTCGTTTAGCAGAACGTTTTGTGGTAGCTGTAACCGGTTACGTATCTCTGCTACAGGTGATGTAATTACCTGTTTATACGCCAAGCCAAGTGCCAATTTAAGGGAAATCATGAGGGCGGATGATGTAGAAACCAATATTAAAACCGAAATTTTAAAGGCTATTGGGAGCCGGTCGAAAACTGGATTTGAAGCCCAAGAAAAGTACAAGGATGTTTTCTCCAATTCAATGACATCAATTGGTGGATGATGGAAAAAAAATTGTCACACATTGACGAATCCGGGAATGCTACTATGGTTGATGTTTCGAAAAAGGAAGCATCTGTTCGTACTGCAGTGGCATCAGGAACGATAACCTTTCCGCAAGAAGTATTTACAACCTTAGCTGAACAGGATTTTGTAGGTAAAAAGGGAAGTATAGTGCAAACGGCTGTCATTGCAGGGATTCAAGGGGTAAAGAAAACGGCTGAATTAATTCCGCTATGCCACCAAATCAATTTATCAAAAATAAATGTGGACATAACCCCTGGAGTGAATCAATTTAAGATTTCCTGTACGGTAAAATGTACGGAGAAAACGGGTGTAGAGATGGAAGCTTTGACCGGCGTAACCGTGGCCGCATTGACCATATATGATATGTGCAAGGCACTTTCGCAAGATATCAGTATTGGAAATATACAACTGGAACAAAAAACAGGAGGTAAAAATGATTTCCGACGCTAAACTTTATGGGTTGGTGCTTTCAGGTGGAAAAAGCACCAGAATGGGGGAGGACAAAGGTTTGATACGATATCACGACCTTCCACAGCGAGAGCATTTGTATACCTTGTTGGAAGAGGTATGTGACCGCACTTTCTTAAGTATACGGAGTGATCAAAAGCAGGAAATTGCCAAAGGTTTCGATACCATTATCGATGCTGATGAATATCGCGGTCCCTATAATGGCTTATTATCGGCCCATATGGCGCACCCAAAAGTAGCCTGGTTGGTATTGGCCTGTGATTTGCCCTTGATGGATTCACAAGCATTAAAAGAATTGATCGAAGCACGTAATACCGATAAAATTGCCACTGCTTTTGCCAGTGTTGAAAACCCCCTGCCCGAGCCTTTATGCGCTATTTGGGAACCTGAAGCATTGAAACGATCCATTTCCTATTTGGAAGGTGGAAACGGAACCTGTCCTCGAAAGTTTTTAATAAATTCAAATGTACATTTAGTGTTCCCCAAAAGAAGGGAAGTACTGTTGAATGCCAATTCCAGAACGGAATATAAGGAGGCATTATCAAAACTGGCGCCATGAATGAGGAGCGTTACAACCGACAAATAATTTTAAAAGGTTTTGGACCTGAAGGACAGCAAAAGCTGAAGTCCGCCAAAGTATTGGTGGTTGGCGCTGGCGGCCTCGGAGTTCCTGTGTTAAGTTATTTGAATGCCATGGGCGTTGGTACATTGGGCATTGTGGACCCCGATACAATTTCAATATCCAATTTGCATCGCCAAGTACTTTATACCGAAAATATGGTGGGTTTGCCTAAAGTCACAGCCGCTAAAAATCAGTTATTGGCACAAAATTCCAGTACCCAAATAAAAACCTATCAATCGTATTTATCAGTTTCCAATGCACTTGAAATTATTGGGAAATATGATCTTATTGTAGATGCAACGGATAATTTTCCAACCCGGTACTTGATAAATGATGCCTGCGTACTATTGAACAAACCCTTTATTTATGGTGCCTTGCATGGTTTTGAGGGTCAGGTGAGCGTATTTAATTATAAAAATGGACCTACCTATCGCTGTTTGTATCCAAAAATGCCAAAAGCCGATGCCATTCCAAATTGTAATGAACATGGGGTGTTGGGTATTCTACCTGGTATTGTTGGAAATTTTCAAGCCTTGGAAGCCATCAAGGTTTTAACTGGGATAGGAGAAGTACTCTCAGGAGTTTTATGGTTATTTGATGGATTATCGCTGCGCATTCAAAGAATGAAGTTCACCCTGAATCCAGAAAATAAAAAAAT
>JBBSKR010000076.1:0-15657 GCA_038256135.1 Flavobacteriales bacterium
CGTATTCGTTACCGCGGTATCGTTTGTGATCGTTGTGGTGTGGAGGTTACTGAGAAAAAAGTTCGTAGAGACCGTGTAGGGCACATTAATTTGGTCGTACCAGTAGCACATATATGGTATTTCCGTTCTTTGCCCAATAAAATTGGATACCTTTTAGGTTTACCTTCCAAGAAATTGGACATGATTATTTACTACGAACGTTACGTAGTAATTCAACCGGGGATTGCCAAAGGGCCTGAAGGTGAGGAAGTTCAAAAAATGGATTTCTTGACAGAAGAGGAATACCTTAATATTCTGGAATCTATTCCTCAAGAAAACCAATACCTGGAGGATTCAGATCCGAACAAATTCATCGCCAAAATGGGTGCCGAGTGTTTGATCGACCTTTTGGGAAGAATAAATCTTAAGGAACTTTCTTTTGAGCTAAGACATAAGGCGAACACTGAAACTTCAAAACAAAGAAAAACGGAGGCGTTAAAACGTCTTCAAGTAGTTGAAGCACTCAGGGAGTCCCAAGAAAATAGGGAAAACGAGCCAGAGTGGATGATCATGAAGGTAATTCCGGTGATTCCGCCAGAATTACGTCCATTGGTTCCATTGGATGGTGGTCGTTTTGCCACATCCGATTTGAACGATCTGTACAGAAGGGTTATTATTAGAAACAACCGTTTGAAGAGATTGGTTGAGATAAAAGCGCCAGAAGTAATTTTACGTAATGAAAAACGTATGCTTCAGGAAGCCGTTGATTCCTTGTTCGACAACACAAGAAAGGCATCCGCTGTAAAAACAGAATCGAACAGACCATTGAAATCCCTTTCGGATTCATTAAAGGGAAAACAAGGTCGATTCCGTCAAAACTTATTGGGTAAACGTGTGGATTATTCAGCACGTTCGGTTATCGTTGTGGGTCCTGAAATGAAGTTGTTCGAATGTGGACTTCCAAAGGATATGGCAGCTGAATTGTACAAACCTTTCGTCATCAGAAAATTGATTGAAAGAGGTATTGTCAAAACGGTAAAATCCGCCAAGAAAATAATAGACAAGAAAGAGCCCGTAGTTTGGGATATTCTGGAAAATGTATTGAAAGGTCACCCCGTATTATTGAACAGGGCCCCTACATTACACCGTTTGGGTATCCAGGCTTTCCAACCTAAATTAATTGAAGGTAAGGCAATTCGTTTACACCCGTTGGTATGTACTGCATTTAATGCGGATTTTGATGGGGATCAAATGGCGGTGCACTTACCATTGGGGCCAGAGGCTATTTTGGAAGCTCAGCTACTGATGTTGGCTTCTCATAATATATTGAATCCTGCAAACGGTTCACCGATTACAGTACCTTCCCAGGATATGGTTTTGGGTCTTTATTATATGACCAAAGAAAGAAAATCAACACCGGAAGTACCTGTCAAAGGGGAAGGAATCACATTCTATTCTTACGAAGAGGTGGAGATTGCCTTTAATGAAGGCATGGTCCATCTGAATGCCGGTATTAAGGTAAGGGCGAAAGACTTTAATGAAGAAGGCGAATTAGTGAACAAGATTATTCCAACAACTGTTGGTAGGGTGTTGTTCAATATGGAAGTGCCGGAGGCAGCAGGTTATATTAACGATGTATTGAACAAGAAATCACTTCGTGATATTATTGGGGGTATTTTAAGTGTAACCGATGTACCTACCACAGCCGATTTCTTGGATAAGATAAAAACGATGGGGTATGAGTTCGCATTTAAGGGTGGACTTTCCTTTAGTTTAGGGGATATTATTATTCCTAAAGAGAAGCATGAAATGATTGCCGATGCCAACGGACAAGTTGATGGTATTATGGCCAACTATAACATGGGTCTAATAACCAATAACGAACGTTACAATCAGGTGATTGATGTTTGGACATCCACCAACGCGATGTTGACTGAATTGGCTATGAAGCGTATCCGTGAGGATCAGCAAGGATTCAACTCGGTATATATGATGCTTGATTCTGGTGCAAGGGGTTCTAAGGAACAAATTCGCCAGTTGACCGGTATGCGTGGTTTGATGGCAAAGCCAAAAAAATCGACTGCTGGAGGAGGGGAAATCATTGAAAACCCTATTCTTTCCAACTTTAAGGAAGGTCTGTCCATTTTGGAATACTTTATTTCTACCCACGGTGCTCGTAAAGGACTTGCGGATACGGCCTTGAAAACAGCCGATGCCGGATATCTAACAAGAAGGTTGGTAGACGTTTCGCAGGATGTTATCATTAATACAGAAGATTGTGAGACCCTAAGAGGTGTCGAAGTTCAAGCGCTTAAGAAAAACGAGGAAATCGTTGAAAGTTTGGGTGAGAGAATATTGGGTCGTGTATCATTGCATGATGTGTATAACCCGATGACGGAAGAGTTGGTGCTTAAAGCTGGCCAACAAATTATGGAGGCCGATGTGAAAAAAGTTGAGGCTTCCCCAATTGAGAAAATTGAGGTACGTTCGGCACTTACCTGTGAGGCGGAAAAAGGAATTTGCGCGAAATGTTACGGAAGAAATCTTTCTACCAATAAAATGGTTCAAAGGGGTGAAGCTGTTGGTGTTGTTGCCGCTCAATCCATTGGTGAGCCTGGAACACAGTTAACATTAAGAACGTTCCACGTAGGGGGTATTGCCGGTAACATTTCTGAGGAAAACAAATTGGAAGTTAGATTCTCAGGTATTGCGGAGATAGAAGACTTAAGAACCGTTACTGGTCAAGGGTCTGATGGTAAACCTGCTGAGATTGTAATTTCTCGAACCAGTGAAATAAAAGTTGTTGATGCTAAGACAGGAATAACCTTGAGCACGAATAACATTCCTTATGGTTCTCAACTATTCGTTGAAAATGGGGCCAAAGTTACCAAGGGTGATCTAATTTGTTCTTGGGATCCTTACAACGGTGTCATCGTTTCTGAATTTCCTGGAAAAATCGCTTATGAGAATATTGATCAAGGGGTGACTTATCAAGTAGAAATCGATGAACAAACAGGCTTCCAAGAAAAAGTAATTTCTGAGTCTAGAAACAAGAAGTTGATTCCAACGTTGTTGATTCAAGATTCAAAAGGAGAAACCTTGCGTTCCTATAACTTACCGGTTGGTTCTCACATTATGGTAGATGATGGGGATAAAATCAAGGAAGGTAAAATTTTGGTGAAAATACCACGTAAATCTGCTAAAGCGGGAGATATTACTGGAGGTCTGCCAAGGGTAACGGAATTGTTCGAAGCGAGAAACCCTTCCAATCCTGCCGTAGTTTCGGAAATCGATGGAGTTGTTTCTTTTGGAAAAATAAAAAGAGGGAACAGGGAAATCATCATTGAATCCAAATTGGGTGAGGTGAAAAAGTACTTGGTGAAACTTTCCAATCAAATTTTGGTGCAAGAGAATGATTACGTTAGAGCGGGAATGCCATTGTCTGACGGGTCTATTACGCCAGAAGATATTTTGGCCATTAAAGGACCATCAGCAGTACAGCAGTATTTGGTGAATGAGGTTCAGGAAGTATATAGACTGCAAGGTGTTAAGATAAATGACAAGCACTTCGAAGTCGTCGTAAGACAGATGATGCGTAAAGTAAGAATCGAAGATCCGGGTGATACGATTTTCCTAGAGAACCAATTAATCCATAAAGACGATTTCATCAAGGAAAATGATGAGATTTTTGGTAAGAAAGTTGTAATGGAAGCTGGTGATTCTGAAAACTTAAAAGCAGGTCAAATTGTTACGCCTCGTGAACTGAGGGACGAGAATTCCTTATTAAGACGTAGTGATAAGGCTGTTGTTGAAGCAAGAGACGCTGTTTCTGCCACCGCAACACCTATTTTACAAGGTATTACAAGGGCTTCCTTACAGACCAAATCATTTATATCTGCCGCATCGTTCCAAGAAACGACCAAAGTATTGAACGAAGCTGCGGTAAGCGGTAAAATTGATACGTTGGAAGGTCTCAAAGAAAATGTGATCGTAGGTCATAAGATTCCGGCTGGTACCGGTATGAGAGACTACGATAGCATTATCGTTGGATCAAAGGAAGAATATGATGAGATAATGGCCAGAAAAGAGGCCTTGAGATTTTAATAACACTGACCCTCAAATTTATTTGGGGGTTATTTTTTTAATAAGTTCAATAATTATGGGTGACAATAAAAATCCGAATCAAAAGCAAATCAATATTGAGTTGGATGAAAAAATGGCGGAAGGAATTTACTCTAACCTGGCCATTATCAATCATTCCGTATCGGAATTTGTTGTGGATTTTATAAGTATGATGCCCGGGGCTCCCAAGGCTAAAGTGAAAAGCAGGATTATATTGACACCACAACATGCCAAAAAGTTTTTAAAAGCATTGAACGACAATGTTCAGCGTTTTGAAAAGGCCCATGGTACGATTAAAGATTACGAACAACCGTCGATACCGCTCAATTTTGGTCCGACAGGAGAAGCTTAAAAAAAGCCCAACTTTTTAAAGTTGGGCTTTTTTTTATTCAAATTCCGATGTAAAATGCAGTTTTACCGAAGGATACTTTTGCTGTGTCATTTGAAGGGAAAATTGAGAGTCTGCAAGAAACACTAACTGTCCTCTTTTGTCTTTGGCTAGAAATTTTTGCTTTACCCGTTCAAATTCCTTGAATTCATCACTTTTTCTATTTTCTGTTCCAACCCAACATGCTTTATAAACGGGAAAATTTTCATAACTACATTTTGCTCCGTATTCATGTTCCAGTCTATATTGTATTACCTCGAATTGTAAGGCGCCGACGGTTCCAATCACTTTTCTTCCATTCATTTCCAAAGTGAATAATTGGGCTACCCCCTCATCCATCAATTGGTCGACGCCCTTATTTAACTGTTTGGATTTCATAGGGTCGGCGTTGTTGATATACCTAAAATGTTCAGGAGAGAAGCTAGGTATCCCCTTATAATGTAATGATTCACCTTCGGTCAGGGTATCACCAATCTTAAAATTCCCCGTATCATGAAGTCCCACGATATCCCCAGGATAAGAAACATCAACTATCTCTTTTTTTTCTGCAAAGAATGCATTCGGACTTGAGAATTTTAAGTTCTTTCCCTGTCTAACGTGTAAGTATGGTTTGTTACGTTCAAATGTTCCGGAAACAATTTTAATAAAGGCCAAACGATCTCTATGTTTGGGATCCATATTGGCGTGAATCTTAAAAACAAAACCCGTCATCTCTTTTTCATTTGCCTCTACCAAACGTTCTTCAGCATTTTTGGATCTTGGGGTCGGGGCAATTTGTATAAAACAGTCTAAAAGCTCCCTAACTCCAAAATTGTTCAAGGCAGACCCAAAAAAGACCGGTTGCTGATCTCCTTTCAGATAGAGTTCTTTGTCGAATTTAGGATAAACACCCCAAACCAATTCTAAATTACCCCTTAGTTCGATAGCTGCTTTGCTACCAATTATTTTATCCAATTCTGGGTTTGTAACATCGTCAAATGCAATAGTTTCCTCAATATTCTTTTTGCTATCACCGCTAAAAAGATTGATGTTTTTTTCAAATATGTTGTAGATACCTTTAAAGTCATATCCCATTCCGATAGGAAAACTCAAGGGGGTTACGGAAAGGCCTAATTTTTGTTCCAATTCATCCAAGAGGTCAAATGCATCTTGTCCTTCCCTATCTAATTTGTTGATGAATACCAGCATAGGTATTTTACGCATTCGACAGACTTCCACTAGTTTAACGGTCTGCTCCTCAACACCTTTAGCAACATCAATGACAACGATAACACTATCTACCGCGGTAAGGGTTCTGAAGGTATCCTCTGCAAAATCCTTGTGACCGGGAGTATCAAGTATATTTATTTTTTTGTTTCTATAATTAAAAGCAAGAACGGAAGTTGCCACAGAAATACCCCTTTGCCGTTCTATCTCCATAAAATCACTGGTTGCCGACTTTTTTATTTTGTTGTTTTTTACAGCACCAGCTTCTTGAATAGCACCTCCGAAAAGCAATAATTTTTCCGTTAAGGTAGTTTTTCCGGCATCGGGATGGGAGATTATTCCGAAGGTCCTTCTACGTTCTATTTCTTGCTTAAAACTCATGTAAAATATTTGTGCAAAAATAAGATAATTAGTCCTCTTAAATTTTATATCTCAATCACAAAATTTGAAGGTCAGTTTTTATTTTATATCTCAATAATGTACATGGGTTTATTCCATATGAAGGTAAAGCAGTCAAACTTCAGAAGTTATTCATGGTCTTTTTATTCGGATGAATGGTAACTAAAACAATGGATTTGAAATAAAATGACGACCTAACGAAGAAGTTTGTAGTTTAACTTTCAATTTGAGATTAAGTTTCTAGATCAAAATGAAATTGACCCGGATTTTTTTAAACCTGAAATATTTTTTACAACAACTCCCCAAGAGCTAAGGCCCTATGTTGATTTCAGAATTTCTTTAGTTAATGAAGGCACCACTATCCCTATCGTTTTAAACGAATTGGTCGCCAATTTTATAGATGTTGACGGCAATGAGCAATATCAAGAATACAATAGATTTGATACTCCGGCTAGTTTTACTGTTGATGAGAGTCGCGAGGTTTCAATTGTGAATGTTCCAGGTGGATTATTGGTAAATGGAGGATTTATTGAGTATACCGGGATTTCAAATCAAATTCCATTCGTAAATGGTGCCGTACAATTTGTAAATATATCAACCTTTGTTTTTCGCTTTGGAATTCAAACAACTGAAAATAATCGATTTACCACCAATGTAGCTAGGCAGGCTGGAATACAGTTTTCGTGTTTGAATAATTTTATCAATCCCCAAACCACAAGTTTTAGTGTTGATTTGGATAGTGACGGGGATGGTGTGCCAAATAGACTGGATATTGATAGCGACAATGATGGTATTCCAGATAGTATAGAGAGCCAACCTACCATCGGCTATATTCCACCAAGCGGTATTGACTCTGATGGGAATGATTTGGACGATGCTTACGAATCCACCCCGGGAGGTGGCGAAGTCATTACACCCCAGGACACCGATGGTGATAATACGCCGGATTATCTGGATTTGAATAGTGACGATGATTTGGTTCTTGATAACAATTAGGGCCACGACTACAACTATGATGGTATTCCTGATAGGGTATTTTTAGGAGTAGATACAGACGTGGATGGCCTTGATGATGGTTATGAAGGAGCAGATATCAATGACGGTTATAATCTAAACGAAGGGATTATAGATCCATTCACGGAGCTTCCCAACCTTACCGGTGATAACGATGCGAATTATCGGGACTTGGTTGATGATGGGGATGGTATTCCAACTCCTAACGAGGATGCAGATGAGGATGGTGACCCTACTAATGATGACCCCGACAATGATGGAACCCCAGACTATCTTGATCCTGATAGTGGTAATTCCGTAAATTTAGATGTTGTCGATGACGTAGTAACCACGCCAATCGATACCGCAGTTGATGTGTCAATTTTGGAGAATGATTTAGGTATTCCGCCCGATGGTACCTTGACCGTTACGGAACCGACAAGCGGAACGGTCGAACTAAACGATGTTGGTACTCCCGACGATATTACCGATGATACGATCACGTACATGCCGAACGAAGGATTCGAAGGCACGAACAGTCTGGACTATACGGTCTGCGATACTTTTGGCAATTGTGATACGGCGACTGTAGATATTACTATTAAAACAGATAATCCTGCACCCCCAGAGGAGTTTGTTATAGAAGTAAATCAAATGGTGACTCCTAATAATGATGGTAGAAACGAATGTTTATTTATCAGGGGAATAAACCAGATTAGGAATAGTACGCTGAAGATTTTTAATAGATGGGGAGTAGCTGTTTACAAGGGTGAAAACTATAATAACCAAAATAATGTATTTGATGGTAGGTCTAGGGGTAAATCAACATTAGCTGTTGAAGATTACCTTCCAGCCGGAGTTTATTTCTATATATTTGATTACACTACGTTAAATGGGGTGAATATAGTAGATAGTGAATATCTTTATATCAGTAGATAATAGTTGAAAAATATGAATATCAAGAATAAGTTTTTAATTCTACTTGGGGCAGTATTACTTTCTTCTATAGCTGGAATTGCCCAACAAGATGCACAATATACCCAGTATATGTTCAATACAATGAGTGTGAATCCAGCATACGCGGGATCTCGTGGTCAGTTGAGTATAGCAGCACTATATAGGTCACAGTGGGTTGGATTGAATGGGGCACCAAAAACGCAAACATTAAATATTCAATCCCCCATTAGGTATAGTAAATTGGGGTATGGCATATCCATAGTCAATGATGAAATTGGGGATGGGGTTGTTCAAGAAACTTATTTTGATGCTATAGTATCCTATACTGTTGATGTATCTGCCGAAGGAAAATTGTCGTTTGGCCTAAAAGTAGGTGGAAACTTATTAAATCTGGACTTCAACCAACTCCGTAATTTTGACGCTGAACCGGTGAATTCGAATAATATTGAAAACAAATTTTCACCAAATTTCGGTGTTGGTGTCTATTATCACTCCAATGAATTTTATGCGGGACTTTCTGCCCCAAATCTATTGCAAACGGAGCATTTTGATAATTCCCAACGAGAAGCTGGTAGCGTACAATTTTTGTCTAAGGAGCGAATCAATTTTTATTTTATAACAGGTTATGTTTTTGATTTGAACGGCAATCTCAAATTTAAGCCGGCATTGTTGACCAAAGTAGTAGGTGGCGCACCACTACAGGTAGATATGTCCGCGAATTTTATGCTCAACGATAAATTCACTATTGGAGCAGCGTATCGATGGGATGCAGCTGTTAGTGCTCTGGTAGGTTTCCAGGTTTCAGATCAATTTATGATTGGTCTTGCGTATGATAGGGAAACCACAGCGTTAGGGGGAACACAATTTAACGATGGATCCTTTGAGGTCTTCTTGAGGTTTGAATTGGTTAAATCTTTTCAGCGATTGGTATCGCCCCGCTTTTTCTAAATGGCATTTTTATATATGAAACAAAGCCTAAAATTAATATTGTTAGTACTGTTTTTCTTTCATGGCACCGCCGATGCTCAAGAGCGTTTGATGGAGAAAGGGATCGAAAAGTTGGAAGCTTATTCCTTTAGTGCGGCCATCGATATTTACAAAAAAGTACTGGGAAAAGGATTTGAATCCTCAGATTTACTTAGAAAATTAGTTAATTCCAACTATTACAATGCCGAATATAAAGATGCGGCCGATACGTTTAAGAGACTGGTAACGGATTATGCTGATGATGTTAGTGTCGAAGATTATTTTAAATATGCCCAAACATCAAAAATATTAGGGGATTATAATATCTCTAGCTCTATAATGGGCAAATTTATAGAAATCACCAAAAGTGATGGCCGTGCAACTGCGTTTATTGGGAATCGTGATTTTATGGCAGTAATCAAAGCGAATTCAAACCGATATAAACTCGGTCCGTTTGAATATAATTCTCGAAATACAGATTTTGCCCATATATTCTATAAAGAAGAATTACTATTTTCTTCTGATCGGGATACCGGAAATTTTGCCCGATATCGGCACACATGGAACGCCAAGGACTTTTTAGACCTATATGAAGTAAATACAGATAGCACTTCATTTAAAACGGTAAAAAAATTAAATGACAATATCAATACCCGTTTACATGAATCGACATCCGCAATAACAAAAGATGGGCAAACCTTATTTTCTACCCGAAATAATTTTGTGGAGGGAAAATATATCAAGGATGACAAAGGTATTATCAGATTGAAAATTTTTAAGGCCAATTTAATGGAAGATGGTACATGGGGAGAGGTAGAAGAACTCCCCTATAATAGCAATTCTTATTCTGTTGCAAAACCTGCCTTGAGCCCAGATGGGAAAATCTTGTATTTTGTTTCAGATATGCCCGGTTCTGTGGGGGAGTCAGACATATTCATGGTAGGTATAAATATGGATGGTACTTTTGGTTTACCTCAAAATTTAGGTCCCAATATCAACACCAAGGCTAGGGAAACCTTTCCTTACGTTACAAGCGAAGAAATAATATATTTTTCTTCTGATGGTCATCCAGGGCTGGGTGGCTTGGATGTTTTTGCCATAAAAATTAAAAGTCAGGATGTTACTGGAAAGGTTTTAAATGTGGGAGAACCGGTGAATAGTAACAGCGATGATTTTACGTTTATTTTTAATGAAGAACTTAGGGTAGGATATTTTGCCTCAAACCGTGTAGGAGGTATGGGCGCCGATGATATTTACAGCTTTATAGAATCAGGGCCACTTGTATTTGACTGTATTCAGCAGGTTACCGGTACGGTTAGGGATAAAATAACCAATGACGTTTTGGTTGGGGCTACCGTTAAAGTGATTGATGAAAATAACGAGGAACTTTTAGCTACAATAACAGATTCTGACGGTAAGTTCAGTTTAGAACTGGACTGTAAAAAAGATAATTTTGTAAGGGCATTAATGGAGGGTTATATCCCTTTTGAGGAATACATAGGTGTCTCTGAAGGGAAACCCAAAATTATTGACTTCTATTTGGAAAGAGACCGAATTACGGCAGGTTTTGGTGATGATCTGGCCAAGCTGCTTCAGTCAAGCACCATATACTTCGACTTTGACAAATACAATATTAGAAAGGATTCTGAAGTAAAAATAGAAAAAGTGATTGCTGCCATGGAAAAATACCCAAGCCTGAAATTAAAGGTAAATGCCCATACCGATAGTAGGGGACCCGCTGAATATAATTTATTGCTTTCCCAAAAAAGGGCTCGGTCTACCATCAATGATATAATTGAAAATGGAATTTCCTCGGATCGACTTTTAAGTGAAGGTTTTGGTGAAACCAAGTTATTAAATGAATGTTACGACGGTGAAAAGTGTAGTTCTCAAAAACATGACGTAAATCGACGGTCCGAATTTATTATTTTGGAATAGCATAGCCTATTTTTAAGAATTATTCCTCAGTGCGGTTGTGAAAACAACTGCACTTTTTTACCTGAATTTACATGCCCTACTGTTAAAATAGGTATTGGGCAGCGGGTGATTTTTATTGATCCAGAGTTCGTTTTATAATGCCCTTTGTTTATTAACAGGAGATTTGTAGCATTTGACCACATTAAGTGCTCGATTTACAACAATATGTTTTATTTGCTTACCTAAAATGATATTTTCCCCAATTGATAATATAGTGTAATAATCTTTAGCGTGGAATCATTTTAATTACCTAGTTCATTTAAGTCTATGCGTTTAAGTCCTAATTCAAAACACCTTTTTTTCATAGGGTTTTTTTTGCTGTTTGGCTTCCCTATGTTGGCACAGGTAACTGGGGATTACAGATCTAAGGCCTCTGGTAATTGGAATAGCTCCAGTACTTGGCAGATATATAATGGTGCCACTTGGGTGAATGCCACCACTTATCCTGGCCAAAATAGTAATGTAGGCACCGTAACCATTGGTAGTGGAAATACGGTAACCTTAAATGTCAATATAACTTCTTATACAATAAATAAGCTCATTATTGGAGATCTATCAGGCGGAAGTGATAACTTATCATTGCCTGATAATGGGAATTTTGAAGTTACTATTATGCAATTATCGGTAGAGAGTGATGGTATTCTATCGTGGGTTAAAAATGCCGATTTGCGTTTACCTGCAGACGCACAGATTTACAATAATGGAGGGCAGATTAGAACGGACAAAAATTGTAATGCTTCCCAGAGCATTTATATTGGAACCGAGAGGTTTTCAAACTGTAATGGAAATGGAGGGGCTGACTATTCTTTTGATGAGATAGAGGCAGCACTTCCTCCACCCACCAGCAACGGGAATGTAACCGAATGTGAAGAGAACCCTATACAGACTTTGACAGCTTCTGCCACTCCACCTTCTGGCGCCCATGTAGACTGGTATACCGCTTCCAGCGGTGGTTCCCCAGTTTCTCCAACACTGAATACAGTGAGTAATGTTACGTATTACGGAGAAAGTGTGTATAATTCGGATTCCAATCGAAAAAGTCTTTTTAGAACTGCAGTTCAACTAACCATTCTTCCGAGGCCGACCATATCGGTCACACGTTCCCCTAATTGTATTTTTAGGCTTTTTTCGCCTACTACCTACCAATTGGAGGTAGCGGTAAGTATAGGTAGTGTTTCGAGTACTGAGGGCACCGTCACGAATACCTCTGGCAATGTCTGGGCCATTACCGATGTTCCATCAGGAACCAACATTGTGGTGACGGTAACCGATGCCAATGGCTGTACCAATCAATTGCCAGTGACCGCACCTAATTGTTCCTGTCCTGTGGTAAGTGCACCAACCAGCGGAGGAAATGAGTCCTATTGCACAGGCGATGCCGTGCCCAGCACAACTGCATCGGTAGGTTTGGGCGAAACGGTGGACTGGTACAATTCACCTAGTGGAGGAACATTATTATTGATGGGAAATACTACATACACTCCTGCCGGCCCCGGTACTTTTTACGCTGAAGCAAGGAATATGACAACCAATTGCCGTAGTGGGGCGAGAACGGCAATAACCGTTACCCAAGATACTCCTTCAACAGCTTCCATTGGCCCAGATCAATCCGTTTTTACTGGAGGGAATGCTATTTTTACCGTAACTGCAACTAATGCCGATACGTATCAATGGCAGGTCAGTACAGATGGGGGGTCAGTTTTTAATAATATTATGGATGGCACGGAGTATGCCAGCACACGGTCAACTGCATTGACCGTAAAGACGGCAGGGGTTAATAAAAACACATATAGGTATCGGGTTTTAGCTTCGAAATCGGGATTTAGTTGCCCAGCGACAACGTCAGCTTCGGCATCATTGACTGTTAAGGTAGAAACAGTGATAACTAACCGAAGAATAACTTATCGAGTAAAAAAAAGTTAGGAATAAAGTAAAGTTTGTTTAAATAGCCATAAATAGTGTCCGGTTAAAGACTAAAGACCGCAGTACTTCGGCAAGCTCATTAGCCACGCTTAAGGACGTAAAACAATAGACTAAATTGTAATCGATTGAACATCGGTATTACCTATGAAATGGTCTCTGATGTTTCGAAATATCGTACAAGATTTGAAAAAAGTATGCTCTGGTCTTTAAGTTCAACGTGAATTATTACTAAAGGTGGGGGTTGATACGGATTTATAGAAAGTTTACCGGACAAAAGTAAATATCTAAATTGTTTCCTTCTCTTTTCTAATGGCTTATAGTGTTAGATCACGGTTATTTTTTAAGGCTATTAGGGATTAATTTTCTCACAAGTTTCTTCTGTTTTTGCTAAATATTAGATATCATACCCTACGAAATAGTTGAAAAATTCAAGCCTATATGTATTCCTTCTAATCAATTTTTTTGGCATTCTTCAATTTTAATAAAAACTAATGGCATGCGACAACATCAAATAATGCAATGCCTATTCGACAAAACGCAAGCATCATTTACCGTTTATATTGGAATCCCTCACCTCATGTTTGGGGACTTATACTTTAGAAATCACATCATACACAACATTTATTTTAAGGAGGAACAGTAATAATTAAAATTTGTGCGTTGTGTTTCCAGATAATCCCTTTCGTTGAAAAATGATTCGAATAATATGGAATGCGTCAATTGAAATAACCTAAATGACCAAAGAATATTCGAAGGTGGAATTGAATTAAAAGTATGAAAAGTCAAACTATTACAACCAGGGTTAATACCACTAAGAATTTGTTGGTAATGATCACCATACTGTTGTCCGGCATATCAATAGCCCAAACTACGGTAACATTAGAAGATCAATGTAATTGTGAAGTGTTGCAGGGAAACGCGGTTTATTCTCCGGGCACAACGACTCCAACGGGTGCCGATTTGGGCGACCTGTATGTCAATACAACTTTAGGAACAATATTCTTTTGGGATGGGGATTCTTGGGAATACACCTCAGTGGATACCGATAACCAACAACTTCAAAATTTTGCTTTTGATTTAGCTACAAACACGCTTTCATTAGAAATTGAAAATGGAAATGTAGTTTCAGTAAATCTATCGACTTTAGTAGGAAGTGATAATCAAACAGCTGCAGAGGTAAGTATTGCAGACACAGCTGGTAACTTCACGTCAATTGAAGTTGAGGGTGCTTTAGCTGAATTAGCTACTGGAAGTACGGACGATCAGGCCTTGACATTGGAAGCGGGCAACATATTGACATTGGAAGATGGAGGAACGGTAGACCTGACCGCCTTCTTGGACAATACGGACGACCAAACGATCACGATTTTTAGCCTAGACGATACAACGGATGTACTGACCTTGACCTTAGAGGATGGGGGAACACGAACGGTAGACTTTACTGCAGTACTGGCAGCAGCAGGTACAGACGATCAGACCTTGAGCATTGCCGGGGATCAGTTGAGCATCTCCGACGGAAATACGGTAACCATCCCTAGCGCCGATGGTACTGAAACGATTGTACAATCAGGTAATCCGAACGTTACCGTAACAGGTGACGGTTCAGCGGGTGACCCTTACCAAATCAGTAGCGTTGACAATGTTGACGATGCGGATAACGTAATCGGCAATGAATATAATACAGGTAGTGGTATCACGGGAGGTAATCTACAGATTACCGATGGTGGTGGTACCGAATCCGTCAATTTGATAAGCAGTAATGCCAATAATGATATTTCTTTTGGTTCGGATGGGGCATTGTATTTGAACGTTGCTTCGGTTACGACTTCCGAGACGATTACGACACTTGCGGATAATGGCGACGGAAGTTTCACGTATACCAATGAAAATGCGTCACCTGTAACTTTTCAGGCATCAACCATTACGAACAATGGTAACGGAACATCAACCATAGCCTTGGCGGATGGAGGAACACTGACCCTGGATAACGATGGTGTTGATAATGTGGATGATGCGGATAATGACCCTAACAATGAAATAGAATTACCAAATGGAGGTAATTATGGACAGGTTTTATCTACAGATGGAGCTGGTATTTATGCTTGGGTAAATCCTGATACAGGCCCACAGGGTCCAGCGGGTGCAGATGGCAACGACGGGGCAACAGGTCCCCAGGGTATTCCGGGTAACGACGGTGCTGACGGAGCGGATGGTGCAACAGGTCCATCCGGTCCCCAGGGTAATCCGGGTAACGATGGTGCAACAGGTCCAGCCGGTCCACAAGGTATTCCGGGTAACGATGGTGCTAACGGAACAGATGGTGTAGACGGAGCAACAGGTCCCCAAGGTCCAGCAGGTGCAGATGGTAACGACGGCGCAACAGGTCCAGCAGGTCCAGCAGGTCCGCAGGGTATTCCGGGTAACGACGGTGCTGACGGAGCGGATGGTGCAACAGGTCCAGCCGGTCCCCAGGGTAATTCGGGTAACGATGGTGCTAACGGAACAGATGGTATAGACGGAGCAACAGGTCCCCAAGGCCCAGCAGGGGTGGACGGTTCCGATGGCAACGACGGGGCAACAGGTCCAGCCGGTCCACAAGGTATTCCGGGTAACGATGGAGCAGCCGGAGCAGATGGCGCAACAGGACCACAGGGTCCACAAGGTCCAGCGGGTGCAGATGGCAACGATGGGGCAACAGGCCCCCAAGGTATTCCGGGTAACGATGGTGCAAACGGAGCAACAGGTCC
>JBBSKR010000077.1:0-15371 GCA_038256135.1 Flavobacteriales bacterium
AATGACGCCCCTAATTTTAAACCTAGGGATAATTTTGGTTTACCGTCTGAATTTGTATTCGAACCTGGTGACGGTAGGCTTTCATTTTATTTGGTACCGTTGGATGAAACGAATCAAAATGGTTTACCTATCGAAGATCTAACCGGGTTTTTTAATGTGAATACGGGTTCAATTCCCCTTTATATTCCGGATGAAATAAATCTTATAATCGCTGAAGCCAATTTAAGGAAATCGAATCCTAATATTACATCCGCAGTAAATGCAATCAATGAGGTACGGACCGACATGGACGATCCTTTTGGAATCAACGCGAGTCTCCCCCCTTACTCTGGTCCAACTACGGTAGAGGCTTTGTTACGGGAGGTGTATAAAAACCGAAGGGCAGAATTATTTCTAACCGGAGTAAGCCTGGAGGACAGTAGACGTTTTGGAAGACCACAACCAAGTGGAGCGGCGATGAACTATGATGAGGAACGAAACAGAAATTTCTATCCCTACCCAGATTTGGAAAGGAACAGCAATCCGAACACTCCCGATGATCCAAATATTTAAATTTTGAAAGTAATTAGTTGTTTGAGTTAGTCTATTTTCCATGGACCTACAACTTATAATATGTTGTAGGTCTTTTTTCTTATCTATTCTTAGAACTACCAATTTTGAGAACGTAATGAAGTAGCTATTATGAATGAAAAAATCATCGACTCTTGGACTAAAAACGCAACAGAGTGGGTCAGGGTCATTGACAATGGTCAAATCGATTCCAGAAAGTTTACGAACAAGGCGATCGAGGACGAATTGAGGGAGGTACCAGGGAATAAAATTCTCGATGTAGGGTGTGGAGAAGGTTGGTTGACGCGATCTATGACCAAAATGGGGAAAAGGGCGATAGGTATAGATGCCATAGAGGCGCTATTGACAAACGCTAGAACCAAAGGTCCAGAGGCGTTTTACCGAATGAGCTATGAAGAAATATTTAATGGAGAAGCTATTCCGGAAGCACCTTTTGACGTAGCCGTTTATAACTTTTGCCTTTATCAAAAAGAAGGGCTTGATAAACTATTGAGAAATACCAAAAATTCGTTAAAGGAGAACGGGCAGATCCTGATCCAAACATTGCATCCCTTTTTTTTGTTCGTCAATGGTTTGGAGTATAAAAGCCAAATGATATCCAATTCATGGAAAGGGCTTCCTGGAAACTTTATAGATGGTCATGAATGGTATGCCCGAACGTTTGAGGATTGGTCGACGATTATTTCGGCATCGGGCTTAAGGCTCCTTGATATGAAAGAAACCCTGAATTCGAATAACAAACCTGTTTCATTGATTCTTAAAATAATATAGCATGCAAATTTATGGTCATTGGTTTGATCTCCGGTACTTCCCTAGATGGTTTGGACATCGCATACTACCATTTATGGAAGCGACCTAATTAGGTTCGGTCATAGGTGTGCTTAATAATCTATAAGTGATATATTTATATACACAACTAAAATATTGTTGAATAGCGTAAACCTTTCCCATTGAGCCCGACCCTAATCTTCTTCATCATCCTTTCTTACTTTCTTGTGTTGATGGCCATCTCGTATTTTACATCAAAGAACAGTAGCGATGAAACCTACTTTACCGGAGATCGTCAATCCCCCTGGCTATTGGTTGCCTTCGGCATGGTCGGTGCTGGACTTTCCGGTGTAACTTTCGTTTCGCTACCTGGTATGGTAGGGAACAACAATTTTCACTTTTTTCAATTCATACTTGGAAACGTTGTAGGATATCTATTCATTACCTTTATTCTAATTCCGCTATACTATCGATTACGATTGGTATCCATCTATTCCTATTTGAACGAAAGATTTGGGAATAGTACTTACAAAACCGGATCATTGTTCTTTCTTATATCTCAATCCTTCGGAGCTGCATTACGTTTACTATTGGCTGCCAAGATTCTCCAATTTGTGTTTTTTGATAAAATCGGCAGTCCTTTTCCGCTTTCCGTTATTATAATCCTGATGATGGTTTGGCTATATTCTTATAAGTCCGGTATAAAAACCATCGTTTGGACGGATACTCTTCAAACTACCTTTTTAATATTAGGGGCCTTGGTTACTTTTTATTATGTAATTACTACGTTAAACCTAACTTTCACAGAATCGATCGATAAAATCATACACCATCGCTATTTTGAAATTTTTAACTGGGAAGCTAAATCCGATACTAATTTTTACAAACAGTTCGTTGCGGGCATATTAGTTGCTATAGCGATGATAGGATTAGATCAAAATATGATGCAAAAGACCCTTACCTGTAAAAATATTTGGGATGCACAGAAAAATACATTGAGCTATAGTTTGATTTTGGCGATAACTCAATTCCTGTTTATGGGCTTGGGAATTTTACTATATATCTTTGCGGAAAATATAGGAATTGTGCTACCCGTGGGTACTAATGGTGCCCTGTTGGATACGGATACCTTGTTTCCAAATATTGCGTTGAACCACTTGAACCCAATCACCGGAATCTTTTTTTTATTGGGTATTATAGCGGCCTCCTTCTCTAGTGTAGATTCAGCATTAACGGCATTGACTACATCTTTTACTTACGATTTTTTAGATATTTCAAAGAAATCCTCAAGAAACCGAAAAAGGATAAAGAATCTTGTTCTGATCGGTTTTTCAGCAGTTGTTTTTATGATAATAATGTTGTTCTCTAAAAGTAGGGGAGACGTAATCTCTATAATCTTTAACGTTGCAGGATACACGTATGGTCCGTTGTTGGGCCTCTATTTATTTGGAATGTTTACAACTGTAAAAATCAAGGATCGGTTCGTACCGATCATATGTATTTTGGCCCCGATAGCTACCTATCTTTTGAGCCTGTTTCTAATTGAGAAGTATAATTTTGACATGGGGTTTATCAATATAGCAGTGAACGGAAGCTTAACTATTTTGGGATTGATTTTAATAAAAGGGAATAAATGACCACTACCACAGGGATTATAGATTCAGTTCCGTTATCCCGATCATCTCTTAAAGCTTTTGTACATGGCCCCTTAAAAACAACTTACATGTGCCATGGTTCAAGATTTCATGTTTGGATTCCAAATATGCTAATCCGAAAAAATGCCTTTTAGTTGTACATATTGTAATAACATTATGGTCTTCGCATCCTTGATCTCCCTATTTTCAATCATTTGCTCCACCACCATCACCGACCTTCATGGCATCTGTATATGCAGCAATAAAAAAATAAACGATTTCCGTTACGGCACCGGGAGACATATAAGTTTCGAACACTTTTTTACTGCTGATAGTTTATATCCTGTTTCCTCTTCGGTTTCACTCTTGATACAATCGGCTGCATTTTCGTGATCCAACAATCCCGCACAGGTTTCAATCAACATTCCCGATCTGTTGCCATTCAAATAGGTAGGTATACGGAACTGCTTTGTTAGGATCACCGTTTTTTTCTCTTGGTTGTAAAGTAGAATCGTAGCACCGTTTCCCCTATCATAAGCTTCCCTGTTCTGAACTTCCCAGGAACAGTCGTTTCTCAGATAGTCAAAGGTTACTTTTTTAAGCGTATACCAATTATTCGAGAGCACTTCTGCTTTTAGATTGCGGACTTTACTTTGCATCTGGGATTTCATTTAGCTAATAATAGACCTTTAGGCTCAACTCTTTGGCTATCGCCACATCTTGATCGGCTCCTTTTGAATCGCCCTCGATCCTTAATACCGCATCACATTTGGTCAACAACCTAAGTGCCGTAGGGTATTGGATTTCATTGAAGATAGCATCGCACACCTCTTTGGACCCAGCAAGCGCTATCAACGGATTTGCGACCCACTCACCGATCATTGGAATATGCCCCTTACGAAAAATGGGCAAAGCAACAGATTGCAATCTGTCCATGTTTTGCTTGATAAGCTCGGGTCGTTATTTGTGCCACTTCGGTATGGCCCTACAATTAGGATCAACATCATTTCTTTTGTTTTTGGGTAAAGAAAGTGAATTGTACCATCCTAAAAGTTAAGATAGTTTAAGATTGGATTATTTGTTTTTCACCGAACTTAAAAATTCTGGGGTTACCCCAAGATAAGAGGCTATTTGTTTCTGTGTAACCTTATCGACTATGGCCGGGTAATTCGCAACAAACTGACGATATCTTTGCTCTGTTGTAAAGGATATATTATGAAGCGCCCTAAGTTGTTCCCTGATATACGCATTTTGAAATAGAATCCTGAAAAAGCGCTCGAACTTAGGTGTTTTTTGATACAGTGCTTCCAACAAAAAAAAATCCAATTCCATTACCTTACTATCTTCAAGTGCTTCTATGGATAACAATGCGGGTTTACGATTTACAAAACAATTCATGTCAGTGATCCACCAGTCTTTGACCGCAAACATAATCGTGGATTCTTTTCCATTTTCATTAACATTAAATGCCCTCAAACTTCCCGATTCAACAAAATATAACTTTTTGCAAATTTTTCCATGTCCAGAATAAGTTCTTTCTTGGATATATCCCTAATTAGTAAAGTAGCTACAAACTCCCGCTGTTCAAAATCAGTCAGGGAAATGTGTTTGTTGATGTTCTTTAAAATTTGGAAGTCTTTCATGCATTGAAAGGTAGGTTATAGATTTAGTCAATAACTTTCTTTGATTATTAATTGCACATCCCGTTCTAAAAAGTTTATCGGACTACCAATCATTTTGCCTTAATATTCCGATTTTATAAAACCGTCTACATTTTCTTTGATGATGATGTCGATTGGGAAAAGTTTTACCAAAGGGATTGGTTTTTTATAGATTAAAAAATCAGATAGAAACAAAATGCCCTTATAGCCTTGTTTTTTAGGATTTTGATTTAACAATACGTCAATCGTGCCTTCATTTAAATTCTCTATATTTTCACGGATTAGATCATATCCGATGACTTTGATACCAGGAAACATTTTCAAATGTTCGGCTATCAAATAACTTTTGGATGTCGTAATATAAATACCGGAGACATTTTCCAGGTTCTTAATAAGCTTGAGGGAATTTATTGATTTTTCGAAGTTGATTACCTTAATAATAACGCCTTGTTCACTATTGTGAAAATATTCTTTAAAACCTTTTTCTTTGTCGTAAAGATGTGAAGTGTTCTCTGATTTTCGCCCAAAATGTACTATCAATACTTTCTTATTTTCAAAGGGTTGGATGAGAGAAGCCATTAACTGGGCCGCGGTGCGTCCGCTTTTGAAATAGTTCTGGCCTAAAAATGTTGTTGAACTGTTCTTTTGTAGCGGAGAATTTAACAATACTAATGGGATTTTTTTCAATTCAGATTCCCTTATGAAATCGACCGAATTTTTAAACTCCATCGGAACGGCTAATATGGCATTAGGTTTATTTTTTAAGGCCTTTGAAAATGATTCCTCATAGTTTTTCTTTTTTGGGGCGTAAAAATAAAAAATAAGCGAAATTCCAAACTGTACTAATTCAAGTTCCGCTTTCGCTATTCCCTCAAAACATTGCTTCCAATACGGCTCAGTTTTATAGTCGGGAAAGACAATGGCGATGCTATGGTTTTTGTGACCTTTTAGGGATTGTGCCAACAAATTAGGTTTGTAGTCTATTTTGCCCAAGACTTTTTCTACCTTTTCTCTTGCCGATGAAGATACCATTCCCCTATTATTTATCACCCTATCTACAGTACCTCTAGAAACCTCGGCAAGCTCGGCGATATCACGCATGGTGTATCTTTTTGTAACCATTTTTTAAATTAATCATAAGATTTGTTAAATATATTATAAAAAAATTTATATTTGATAAAAATTATAGTGTGTTCGTGCACAGTATACGATTTTTTAAATCCTTCATGGATTTAAATTGCAATAAGATAGCGTAGTGCTCGTCTTTTTTCATTCGTCCGTGAAATCTAAAATAGCTAACTTAAACTCAATAATTATGAATAAAAAACTGTTGATTTTTACTTTTTTAGTCTTGTGTACTAATATGATTTTTTCACAGATAAATACGGTGTCCGGTACAGTTACGGATGCTTCCAATAATTCTCCATTACCCGGTGTAAATGTCGTAGTGCAGGGAACCACAAACGGTACACAAACCGATTTTGATGGAAATTATACGATTACAGCCTCAGCAGGTGATGTTCTGGTATTTTCTTATTTGGGAACAAAATCACAAAGCGTTACAGTTGGTTCTTCCAGTACCGTTAATGTAAGCATGGAAGAAGACGCTAGTCAATTGGATGAGGTCGTAGTAACAGCATTAGGTTTAGAAAGACAGGCAAAATCCTTATCTTATTCTAACCAACAAGTAGATACGGAAGAGCTTACCAAGGCACGTTCGGTGAACGTTTTGGAAGGGTTAAGTGGTAAAGTGGCCGGTATTTCGGTGACACGGTCCGCTTCTGGTGTAGGTGCGCCTACCAAAGTGGTCATGAGGGGTAACAGATCCATAGGAGGTAGTAGTCAGCCACTCTATGTGGTGGATGGTATTCTTTTAAATGGTGATATCAATAACATTAGCCCTGATGATATTCAGGAAATATCGGTACTAAGAGGTGCCAATGCCGCTGCCCTTTACGGTAGTAGGGCCTCCAACGGTGCAATCGTGATTACCACTAAAAGTGGTAAAGGAGCTAGGTCAGGTATTTCAACTACCTTGGGTTTTGCATCTACAATATCTACTCCTATAAACTTGCTTAATTTGCAGAACGAGTACGGGCAAGGTGCGGGCGGTTCGTACTCAGAGGTGGCAAGTACTTCATGGGGCCCACGTTTTGATGGTAGCCAAGTTGCTCATTGGTCCAACAATCCCAACTATCCAGATTTTGGCGGTACCTATGCTTACGAAGCGCAACCGGATAACGTAAATGATTTTTTTACCACAGGTCATGAATTGGCAACAAATTTAGGGGTCAATATGAACAGTGAAAAGTCCAATGTATTTCTAGGTTATACTTTCACGGATGCCGGAGGTATTGTACAAGGAAACAATTTGGATAGGCACAGTATAAATACAAGGATCACTTCCCAGATTACCGATAAATTACAGGTCGATGCGAAGGTAAATTACATACGTGATAATTTTTCCAACATACTTGCTACAGGAGAAGGTTTTGACAATCCAATGAGATACCTCTATAAGATTCCTAGAAATATCCGTAGTCAGGATTTTCAGGATTATCAATTTATAAATGATGAAGGAAAATTAAGGCAACACTATTTTTTACCTCAATTTAATGGTGGGGGTAACCCATATTGGACTAGGAACAATGTGTTGAATCCTAGATTGGACGAAAGGGTATTGGGATTACTTTCTTTCAAATATCAGGTTAACGACAACTTTTCCGTATTGGTTAGATCTGCTTTGGACCGTACCAGTCGCTCCGAAGAGCAAATTTGGTATAATGATACCTATACGGTGGCACAATTTGGGCAGTATAGAAAAAGAGCCGGTAATTCGTTCGACTGGAACAATGATATTCTGATCAATTACAACAAACAGATTTCTTCTGACTTTAAGATAGATATTAGTGCAGGTGCAAACCAACGTTTTTTTGAAAGAAATTTATTGCAGGGTGAAGGAAGAAACTTTACCATAGAGAATTTCTTTGCTTTGAGCAATACTCAAAACCCATTGGCTACGGAGGAATTAGACAGGTTTGAAGTACAATCCGTTTATGGTCTGGGAGAATTATCTTTTAAAAACGCTATTTTTCTGAATGCCACGGCAAGGAACGACTGGAGTTCTACGCTGCCAGAAGCGAATAGGTCTTATTTTTATCCTTCAATAGGTCTTACCGCAGTAGTTACGGATTTGTTTGAAATGGAGAGTTCTGCATTAAGTTTCTTTAAATTAAGGGCCAACTGGGCAGAGGTTGGGAATGATACCGACGCTTTTAGTTTATCTAGACGTGCCGATATTCGATTTGGGACACTGGATAGAAATCCAACAGAACCAAACTCAGATTTAAGACCGGAAACTACACAGTCCTTGGAACTTGGTTTTGATTCCCGTTTTTTTCAGAATCGTTTACGTTTCGATTTAACCTATTATAAAACAAATACTTTCGATCAAATCTTTACTACACCAAGACCTGTTGGTTCTGGTATAAGCAATAGGTTCCAAAATGGAGGGGATATCCATAACCGTGGGGTTGAAATCGTTTTGGGCGGTACCATTATTGATAATCCAGATTTTTCTTGGGATCTTGATGTGAACTGGGCAAGAAACGTGAATGAGGTCTTGGCCATTGCAGATGGGTTTGATAGATTAACGGTAAGTAGCGATTTTATTAGGGATTATGTTTTGCAAGTAGGTGGTCAATTTGGAGATATTTATTCCAGGGGTTACGAACGTAACGACGACGGAAATGTTATTGTAGATGCATTTGGTCTTCCTATCATTACGCCAGGCCGTGACGCCGTCAAAATAGCCAACTTTAACCCAGATTGGTTGGGTGGTGTACGAAACTCCTTCCGTTATAAGAATTTCAACGCTAGCGTTTTGATTGATATACGTCAAGGTGGTAGTGTAGCTAGTTTCTCAGAAGCTATATTAGCTAGGGACGGTGTCTTGGACTATACGACTGAGGGCCGTGATGGAGGTCTTATTTTCGGAGAGAATTTTTTCGAAGGGGAAACAGCCGTATTTGCTGATGGAACTCCTAATAATATCGCGGTTAACGCAGAAGATTTCTGGAACAGGGTAGGGGGTAGAAATACGCCGGTAGGAGAGGCCTTTGTACGTGAGCTTTCCAATGTTCGTTTGCGTGAGTTGGTTATTGGCTATTCTGTACCGCAAAGCTTTTTTTCAAAAAGCTTTTTAACCTCGGCCAATGTGTCCCTGGTAGGAAGGAACTTATTCTTTTTTAGCAATGCAGCTGAAAATTTTGATCCAGAAATTGTTGGAGGTACTTCTAATGACCAAGAGGGGCGTGAATCCTTTGCATTGCCTACCACAAGGAATATTGGAGTATCTATCAACATTGGATTTTAAAAGAAAAATTGTAATTTAAAGAAAAAAAATGAAAAATAAACTTAAAAAAATCGTCTTAGGATTTGTAGTTACTGCTTTTGCAGTAAGCTGTACAGATGACTTTACGGAACTGAATACAGATCCTAAAAATTTCACCGAAGATGCAGTAACATCCTCAGAGTATCCGTTATTTGTAAAAAGAGCATTGTATACACCAAATTACATGCCCTTTGATCAGGCTAGAGGTCCTTTTCAACTATCACAATCGCTATTTGCAGATGTATATTCAAATTATTTTGCTACCACAGCACCAAACTTTAATAGTGACCAATTTGAACTAGTTGGAGGATGGCTCAATGGTGCATACCGTTATTTCTATCAGCGGGCAGCTCCTAACATAAAATTTGCGGAGGATTCTGCTGAGGAGTTAGGGTTTACTGTAGAGAACGCAATGATGAAAGTGTGGCGCGTATATGCATACCATAGAATAACCGATTATTGGGGACCTATACCGTACTCGCAATTCGGAAATTTGGAAAGCCAAGTTCCTTATGATTCACAAGAGGCTATTTACAACGATTTTTTCACTACGCTGGAAGAGGCTGTTACGGTACTAAAAGCAAACGCGGGTACGACTTCCTTTTTGGCTGGAAATGATGTTGTTTACGGAGGAGATGTCGACTCATGGTTAAAATTCGCAAATACTTTACGCCTACGTTTAGCGATGCGTGTTAGATATGCGGCACCGGCGCTTTCACAAACAAATGCTGAAAAGGCAGTGGCCGATGGGGTATTTTTATCCAACGATGATAATGCAACAATTGCAACTAATATTAATTTTCAGAACTCATATACGACAATTACACAATGGGGCGAGTTTAGGATGAGTGCCGATATGGAAAGTATTTTGAAGGGTTACCAGGATCCTCGTATAGCTAGCTTTGCTGCCCCGGCGGCAGAACCAGATGCAACTGATGATCCTGCTGGGGTGTTTTTTCCTTTTGAAGGAATGCGTAACGGACAAACCGCAGAAACTAAAGCAACCACGAATTTTAATGCACTAGCTTCCAATATGGCTGCGCCATATACCTTAGGAGGTGATCCAGGGCCTACCGTGAGGATTATGTCATCGGCAGAGGCTTACTTTTTAAGAGCTGAAGGTGCTCTACAAGGTTGGAATATGGGTGGTACGGCTGCAGATTTGTATAATCAAGGTATCGTTGAAAATCATGTGCAGTTGGGTTATGATGGCACTAATCTTTCAGGGGATGATTACGTGACAAGTGCTTTGACACCAGCATCTTATGACGGCGCTACGCCACCGGTTTCTATGGCTCCCGTAGCTTACAATGCAGGAGGAACCTCAGAACAACAATTGGAGCAAATCATTACTCAAAAGTGGATTGCACTGTGGCCCGATAGTATGGAGGCCTACGCCGAACGAAGAAGAACTGGTTATCCAATTCTTTATAATCGTTTGAATTCGCTGAATCCAAATATTCCCGTAACGGAGATTCCTAGGAGAATGACTTACACAGCTACCGAATATGCGGACAACACAGAAGAGACCGAGGCTGCAGTAGCTAATTTATTAGGAGGTCCAGATTTGGGAACCACAAAACTTTGGTGGGATAAGAAAAATTAAGTTTTGTTGAGTTAGTAGTTTGAGTAGTAAAAAATACCAATATTTAATATTGGTATTTTTGTTTTTAACTCGAAGTAATCAAATGTGTATCTATTTAAATAAACTTGTTGCTTTCAAATATGCGGAATTATAAATCCTTTATTAACAATCATATGTTCTGCGATTACTTAGCCGATTTATAATGAATTCCAATATTTATAAAATTTCCGGAATAATGCTTTGGCTATTGGTTCATAGTTGTTCACCAAAGGTAGACGATAGTAAACTTTTTTCTTCCATGCCATCTTCCCTGACCGGCATTACATTTAAGAATTTGTTAGGTGAAACTGAGGAGTTTAATGTATTGGAATATGGTTATTTATATAATGGAGGAGGCGTTGCTGCCGGCGATTTGAACAATGACGGTTTGATTGACCTTTATTTTACTGGTAATATGGTGGGTAGCCACTTATATATAAATCAAGGTGATCTTGTGTTTAAGGAAATTGCCAAGGATGCCGGCGTATTTGCGGAGGGGCTTTGGAATACTGGCGTTACTATGGCAGATGTCAACGCTGATGGTTTTTTGGACATCTATGTTTGCCGTTCCGCTGCCCCAGCCGAAAGCCAAAGAAGAAACTTGCTGTTCATCAACAACGGTGACCTCACATTTTCAGAAAAGGCGGAAGAATACGGTATAGCGGATTCAGGATATTCAACCCAAGGAAGTTTTTTTGATTATGATAGGGATGGGGACTTGGATTTATATGTTTTAAATCATTCCACCCAAGAATATGCCGGTTTTGGACAAATAACCGCGTCATTAAAAAATCGAAATAACAAGGCGTATTCGGATAAATTATATAGAAACGACAATGGAAAATTCACGGACGTAAGCGATGAGGCCGGACTTATTTCTAATGTACTGGGTTTTGGACTTGGGATAGCAGTGTCGGATGTTACCAATGATGGTTGGTTGGATATCTATATTTCAAATGACTATAACGAGCAGGACTATCTTTATATTAACAACCGGGATGGTACCTTTTCAGAAAGGTTGGAGCAGTTCATAGGCCATACCTCCCTGTTCTCTATGGGTTCGGATGTAGCTGATATCAACAATGATGGTTATATGGATATCATGACCTTAGATATGCTTCCGGAAGGAAACTTTAGGCAGAAAATGGTGTCCGGACCGGATAATTATGAAAAACATGCGTTGTTGGAGAAATCTGGATTTTATAACCAGAACATGCGCAATATGCTCCAATTAAATCAACAAGGGCAGCATTTTTCTGAAATTGGACAATTTTCGGGCATATCCAATACAGACTGGAGCTGGGGACCCTTAATTGCAGATTTTGACAGTGACGGCTTCAAGGACATATTCATTACCAATGGCTACAAACGAGATTATACGAATATGGATTTTATGAATTATGCCGTTCAAGAGAAATTAAACGAGGACAAAACGGGGACCAAAACTTCCATTTTATCGCTGCTTGATGAAATACCAGCTACCATTATAGAAAATTATATGTATAGGAACAATGGCGATTTAAGCTTTACCAAAGTCAACACGGAATGGGGTTTCCATCAAAAATCCTTGTCCAATGGTGCGGTTTATGCCGATTTGGATAATGATGGCGATTTGGACATTGTGGTCAACAATATAGATGAGGAAGCTTTTGTATATCGTAACAATGCAAATGTAAAATTGCCTAACAAAGCGCTTCGGATAAAACTGAAAGGGTCTTCAAAAAACCCAAACGGTATTGGCACAAAAGTTATAATTACCACAGGCAATACCAAACAGACTCAAGAATTTATTCCCGTTCGTGGATACCAATCGGCTATGTTAGGGCCACTTACTTTTGGCTTGGGTGCAGTTGATACGGTAGACAGCCTCAAGGTAATTTGGCCCGATGGTTTGACAGAAACCCTAACCAATATAGTTGGCAATGGTCAACTTCGACTTGATTATTCGAATGCAAAGGTTGAATATAAAAAGCCTAAAGTAGTGGAAACAATGTTTGCTTCCATTTCCCATGACAGTTTAATTACTTATGTGCATAACGAGAATACCTATAATGATTTTAGACGGGAGCGTCTTTTGCCCCATATGCTATCTACCCAAGGACCGCGAATGGCCAAGGCAGATGTTAATAACGATGGATTGGAAGATGTGTTCATTCCAGGTGCTAAAAATTCCGCAAGTGTCCTTTTCCTACAACAAAAAAACGGCAAATTTAAAAATAGCAATACAACACTTTTTGAAAAGACCGCCATTGCAGAAGATGTTAAAGGTCTTTTTTTTGATGCCGATGGGGATTTGGACCAAGATCTCTATGTGGTAAGTGGTGGCAATGAAGTGGCGGCAGATGATCCATTATTACAAGATCGTCTATATCTGAACGATGGAAACGGGAATTTTAGTCTAGCATCGAATGCTTTGCCAAATATGATTACCAGCGGTCTCGCAATTACGTCAGCGGACATGGATGGCGATGGGGATCTAGATCTGTTTGTTGGTGGCCGACTAGTGCCTGGCCAGTATCCTTTAGCGCCGAACAGTTATATTTTGGAAAATGATGGTAAGGGCAATTTTACTAACTCTACCAAAAAACTGGCGCCTGCCATTCATCAATTGGGCATGGTGACCGATGCGGTTTTTCAGGATTTGAATGGGGATAACCGACCAGATTTGATAATCGTGGGTGAATGGATGCCCATTACTATAATAATGAATACGGAAAAAGGTTTAGTGCCACTTATAGATAACAAAGGTATTGCGAATTCGGAGGGATGGTGGAACCGCATAAAAGCAACGGATATAGACAATGATGGTGATATCGATTTTGTTTTGGGCAACCACGGACTAAACTCCCAACTACAGGCCAGTACGAAGGAACCGGTATCCCTCTATTATAAGGATTTTGATGGCAATGGTTCCATTGACCCCATTTTAACAAGCTATATACAAGGTGCGGAATATCCCGTTTTTTCCAAGGATGATATGACAGAGCAGTTGGCGGGTTTAAAAAGTAAATATATAAACTATTCCGAGTATGCCGATCAACAGTTGAATGAAATTTTCACTACAGAACAAAGAATGGGCATGGACACCCTCAGAGCCCGAACTTTTGCCCATAGTATTTTAGAAAATAAAGGAAGCATGCAATTTGCCATTACGCCACTTCCAAGTAGCACTCAATGGGCACCTATTTTTGCGATTGCGGATGGTGATTTGAATGTTGACGGCAAAACAGACCTTGTATTGGCAGGCAATTTTTTCGGATCCAGGGTAAAATTTGGTCGTTATGATGCGAACAATGGAGTGGCGCTAATGGGAACAGATGCTGGGTGGCTCAAAACTGTTTCTAACGAAAAAAGCGGTCTAAATATCAAAGGGGAAGTGCGAGATGTAATTTCCTTAAAAAATACCAAGGGCCAAACGGTATACTTTTTTAGTCAGAATAACGGTCCGCTACAACTATATAGTCTTCAAGAAAAACAACAAAATCCATGAATATGAAATCAAGCCGTAAGTTTTTGTGGTTCATATGGTTGCCAATTTCTTTTGCGACTTGGGGACAAGCCACAATTACTGAGAACGTACAAAGCATAAAAACCTACGGCTTCGGTAATCCCGATCCCGTACCCATTACGACGCAAAACCCAAAAATTGCACCCTATTTCAAATTTTATGATTATGAAAAGAAAGCTACGGAACGGGAATGGACCGTGGTCACTTTGGAGAATGAATATATAAAAGTTTGGGTGCTACCTGAAATTGGTGGAAAGGTCTGGGGTGCCGTTGAAAAAAGTACGGGCAACGAATTTTTGTATAAAAATGAAGTGGTCAAGTTCAGGAATATTGCTATGCGGGGGCCATGGACTTCAGGTGGAATCGAATTCAATTTTGGTAGTATAGGACATCACCCGTCAACGGCCTCACCCGTAAATTACATCACTAGGAATAATGCCGATGGTAGTGTTAGTTGTATTGTGGGCAATGAGGACTTACCGTCCAATACACATTGGGCAGTAGAAATAAGACTCGAACCCGATAAAGCCTATTTTGAAACAAATGCCTCTTGGTACAACGCGTCTGAGCTGCCCGAATCCTACTACAATTGGATGACTGGTGCTGCGGTAGCTACACAAGATTTGGAATTTTTTGTTCCGGGTAACACCTATTTAGAGCATAACGGCACGGCACATCCGTGGCCCATTGATAGTAAAGGACGAAATTTGGCCCTGTATAAGGAGAATGATTTTGGTACAGATAAGTCCTACCACATCGTTGGTGCCTACCAAAACTATTTTGGGGGTTATTATCATGACAGAAAGGTCGGATTTGGACATTGGGCCCCTTATGAGGAAATGCCAGGGCAAAAATTGTGGCTCTGGTCTTTGGCGCGATCAGGGGGTATTTGGGAAGATTTGCTAACAGATGAGAACGGCCAGTATATCGAATTCCAGGCCGGCAGGCTTTTCGATCAATATGAACCTGGTGCCGTTAACCCGATTAGTCAAGTGGATTTCTCCCCCTATCTCATGGACCAATGGTCAGAAATTTGGTTTCCCATTAAGGAAATCGGGGGTTTGGAAGCAGTATCCAAAGCAGCCATACTCAACGTAGAATATGAAGGTGACATGGCCATTATAGCGCTAAATGCATTGCAATCCTTAGACCACAATCTTGAAATTACCATAAATGGAAATCCCCATGAACAACTTAAGGTAAGTTTATTACC
>JBBSKR010000078.1:0-15147 GCA_038256135.1 Flavobacteriales bacterium
AAGCCTATGGCATGTTTGCCTGCAATGGTATTCTATTCAACCATGAATCCCCTATACGTGGAGAAACGTTTGTGACCCGTAAGATAACCAGGGCGGCATGTAAGATTGCCCTAGGTTTACAGGATAAACTGTTTTTGGGTAATTTGGATGCCAAACGGGACTGGGGGCATGCCAAAGATTATGTGCGCATGATGTGGATGATCTTACAGGCCGATGAAGCGGAAGATTGGGTCATTGCAACCGGTAAGACAACGGCCGTGCGTGATTTTGTACGTATGGCCTTTGGGGAGTTGGGTATTGAACTGGAATTTAAGGGCGAAGGGGTAGATGAAAAGGCCTATGTAAAATCGTGTTCAGACCCTGATTTGCAAATTGAATTGGGTAAAGAAGTGCTCTCGGTCGATCCCAAATATTTTAGGCCTACAGAGGTGGAATTATTGATTGGCGATGCTACCAAGGCCAACACCAAATTAGGCTGGACCCCACAATATGATCTCGAGTATCTAGTAAAGGATATGGTCACTAGTGACCTGGAACTCATGAAAAAAGATCAGCATTTAAAAGATGGGGGCTATCCCATTTTGAACTATTTTGAATGAACAAGCATTAATCCTGTTGTAGTTTTACGGTAATGAAAGTTTACGAAGTATGAATAAAAACGCAAAGATCTATTTAGCGGGCCACCGAGGCCTTGTTGGGAGTGCGATCCTAAATAACTTGAAGGAAAAAGGATATACCAATATTATTTTTAGGACGCATAAAGAACTGGACTTGGTAGATACCACTGCAGTGGCCAATTTTTTTGAACTGGAAAAACCGGAATACGTATTTTTAGCGGCCGCCAAGGTGGGGGGAATTATGGCCAATACGACCTATAGGGCAGATTTTATTTATGACAATTTAATGATACAAAACAATGTCATTCACCAGAGTTATGTGAACGGTGTTAAAAAACTATTGTTCTTGGGCAGTACCTGTATCTATCCAAAGAATTGTCCGCAACCCATGCGGGAAGACTATTTGTTGACCGATGTGTTGGAGTATACCAATGAGCCCTATGCGATTGCCAAAATTGCCGGCATCAAGATGTGCGAAAGTTATAATCTGCAGTACGGCACCAATTTTATTTCGGTAATGCCTACCAACCTGTATGGCCCCAACGATAATTTTGACTTGGAAAAATCGCATGTATTGCCCGCGTTGGTGCGTAAAATGCATTTAGGTAAGGCTTTGGAGACTGAACATTGGGAAGTCATCCGAAACGATTTGAATCAACTACCTATTGAAGGGGTTAAAGGCACTGCTTCTGAGCAGGAAATAGCGGGGATTTTGGAGCAGTATGGGGTCAAAAAAACCGAAAAAGGGGTTAAAATAGAAATTTGGGGCAGCGGCAAACCCATGCGAGAATTTTTATGGAGCGAGGATATGGCAGACGCCTGTGTATTCATCATGGAAAACAGGGATTTTAAGGATTGTTATGGTTCTAACGCTAAAGAAATTAGGAATACCCATATCAATATTGGTACCGGGGTGGACATCAGTATCAAAGCCTTGGCGGAGCTTATCAAAGAAACCGTTGGTTTTCAGGGGCATTTGTACTTTAATACCGAGAAGCCAGATGGTACCCTAAAAAAATTAACAGACGTTTCCAAGCTACACGAGCTGGGATGGACCCATACGGTCGGATTGGAAGATGGAGTGGGTGAAATTTACAAATGGTATCGTAATCTTGTCTAAATCAACTTTAGTACAGTAGTTGAGGTCGTCTCTTTTTGCAACCGAAATAGTTCTGTTTTGCAAATTTAGTTTCAGTATTTTAATAGTAAAACCACTAAAATTTACCAAATGAATAAGACTTTAAGAGCGTTGAAAGGTATTTGGTTTTTGAATTTTTTTAGACGGATTCATTTGGCATCTACCTATTACAACAAAAGATACCTGCAAATCGCAAAATGGGGTTTTGCATCGAATGAAGACACAAATTTCACGTACCACCTTACAAAAAGCAATCTAAAATGTCTGGCACATACGTTAGCTGTTGTCACCAAACTTGATTACCCAACCCTTATGGGCTATATCGAGGAAATTGAGTCGAACCATGTCTTAAAGCAAAAGATTGTAGATATCATCAATAGCACAGAAGCAGGGAAGTTTGCGGATAAAGAAATAAGATTCGGAAGACGTATTGGTTGGTATGCCATTGCTCGGGCAATTAAACCGAAAGTTATCGTTGAGACCGGCGTAGATAAAGGTTTAGGTTCGGTCGTGCTATGTGAAGCTTTATCGAAAAACAGGGAAGAAGGTTTTGACGGTCGATATTATGGAACAGATATAAATCCGAAAGCGGGGTATTTATTACACGGTATGGGGCATGATAATGGTAAAATTCTTTATGGAGATTCTATTGAAAGTCTTAAAGATTTTACTGAAAAAATCGATTTGTTCATCAACGATAGTGACCACTCTTCGGTTTATGAATATGAAGAATATTTGGCGATAAGCCCTTTGCTTACTCCAAATACCATAATATTGGGAGATAATTCCCATATTACCGATAAGTTGGCTTCTTTTTCTTTGGAAACCGATAGAAAGTTTTTGCTCTTTCGAGAAGAGCCCTCGAATCATTGGTATCCGGGAGGGGGAATAGGTATTTCTTACAACTAAATCCGATTTTTTGTTGGGGGTCCTCTAAAAGTGTACCTCTTTAATATGGGCATTGAAAAAAATTAATTGTTGGAATCGAAGAAAATAATCACTGGTGTCAAATGGGCTAGCGTTCAGTTTGCCTTAGATGCAATCTTCCGCTTTTCTATTCGACTAGTTTTAGCTAGACTTTTGTTGCCCAATCAATTTGGATTAATCGGAATGTGTATGGTTTTTATTTCAGTAGCCGGAGCAGCCTCGGAATTAGGAATTGGAGAAGCATTAATCCAAAGAAAAGATGATGATGAGGTAAAGCCCATGTTTTCCACAGCGTTTTGGAGCGGTATTGTTTGGGGTTTAGGCTTGTACCTATTGATGAGTTTCGTGGTGGGGCCATTTGCCTCATATTTCTATGAAGAACCGCTACTAATAAAAATTATTCCAGCACTAAGTATAGGCATATTCCTCAAGCCTTTTACTACGATTCATATGGTCATTCTGACCCGTCAAATGAATTTTAAGAAAATTGCCAAAGCTTTTAATACTGCGAGTTTAATAGCAGGCATTATTGCAATTGCGGCAGCTTATCTCGACTATGGCGTATGGGCGTTAGTGATAAATAATGTTTTGGCAGCCGGCCTTACATTACCGCTGTTGGTTAAGTCGACTAAATGGATACCTTCTTGGGAGTGGAAGAAGCTATATTTCAAAGAAATTTTCGGTTTTGGTGTCTATTCATCCAGCACACGCATTTTCAGTACAATAACATATAATATAGATAATTTGATGATTGGCAAGATGTTGGGTGCTTCCTTTTTAGGGGCGTACACGCTAGCTTTCTCGTTGACAGAAAACCTGAGACAAATGCTTAGTAGTGTTCTCAACAAGGTAATGTATCCGGTCTTTGGAAAAAATCAGGATGACAAACTTAAACTAAAAGGGTATTTTCTGAAAATCATCAATTTGAACGCGTTGGCGATATATCCGATAATGGCTTTTTTCTTATTATTTGCAAAAGAAATTGTACTTACGTTATTTGGCGATAAGTGGGAAATGACCATAGTGCCCTTGCAAATTCTTTCGATAGCAATGATGATTCATTTATTGGTAAATTCCTTTACATCAATAATAAGGGGCTTGGGAAAGCCAAAGCTTGAGATGAAGATTATTATTGGCCTTAATATTTTTATTTTACTTCCAGGGCTTTATTTCGGTATCAAGTATTTTGGCCTTGTTGGTGCTACGTGTGCAGTCGTGACACATAAAATTGGCCTAGTTATTTCAGCAGTGATTATCTTAAATAAAGAAATCGACTTAGGATTTGCTGAAATTTTTAAAGCTGTTCGAAATCCAATTTTATTAATTACTGCGTGCGTAATTATAATGGAATTAATTTATCATTTTACTGGTTTAAAAAACATTATAGTTCTTGGTGGAATATATGGAGTTTTGTACGTCTGCATGGCTTATTATACAGAGAAAAAGATGATAGGCGAATTATTGAAAAAATTGAAATGAAAGAATTTTTAAAGAAAATATTAAATAGCTACAGGCAATTTAAGTATGCTAGGTTACCTCGATTCTTCAAGGCAACTCCGTTTCTGAGTGCATTATACTACTTTCTATTTTCAAATAAATTTAGAAGAGAACAGCATGCGGTACTGGCCGGTAAAATAAAACATCTAAATGAGTTGCATGACAACAAGTCGAATATTTATACTTTGATAAGGAATACGCATCGCTTAGAAAAAGGGCTTTTGATGCGTCCTCGAAGGGAAGTCTTTGCTTTAGACTATATTGAAGAAACCGTGGATACTTTTAACGCAGTTTGGGATTATGAAAAACACGAAACGGATAAGCAGCATAAATGGTTTTATGATGTACTGCGAAATTATTTCGAAACTTCGGGTGAAAATGTAGTGTTGGAGAGAACAAGAAAAACTTTTGAGAACGCCGTCAACCGAGCTAGTTAATTGAGTTCAGCTGAAGCAATGGGTACTTCAACACCATATTTTCGAACTGACAACAATAAATCGAGTATTTCTTTTGACGAGTTTTATAAGCTTACTAAATATAGACGTTCAGTACGATGGTTCTCAGATAGAAAAGTTCCTCACGATTTAATCGATAAAGCCGTACTTGCTGCAAACCAGTCACCAAGTGCTTGCAATAGACAACCTTTTTTCTATCACATTATCGATGATCCCATATTATTGGAAAAAGTAGCCAATTTGCCTAGGGGTATAAAAGGTTATGCTCATAATATACCTATGCTAGTTTTAGTAATCGGAAATCTTGATGCCTATTTTGATGAAAGAGATCGCCATATAATATACATTGACGCTTCATTGGCAAATATGACTTTCATGTTGGCACTGGAAACTTTGGGGCTAAGTAGTTGTTCAATTAATTGGCCCGATATTGAGGAATTGGAGATTGAGATGAGCAAATTGCTTGAGTTGGAAAAACATCAACGTACGATAATGTGTATGGCAATTGGTTATCCAGATCCTGAAGGAAAAGTGGCTTACTCTGAGAAAAGAAGTTTAACTAATTTACGTAAGTTTAATTAATTCAAGTGTATGATTATTCAGATTGACGGTACCAATATGCTAAACAAGGGTGCTGAGCTCATGCTTCTAGCAGTTTTGGAACAAATAGAAAAAAGACATCCAAATGCCATTGTTTATTATAATACACAGCATCGGTTGAAAGAGTATGTTGAGGCAGAATCTAAACTAAAGATTCGACAACGATTACCGCTTAGATACTCTAAATTGCCCATTGCAATATTAAAACGCCTTAAAATTCCATATTCCTACTTCACTGAAAAATATGCTATAGACAATCTAGATATGGTCTTAGACGCCTCAGGATTTCAATTTTCAGACCAGTGGGATTATTCTGAGGAGCGTTTGGATAATCTTGAAAATTATTATCGGCAGTTGAGGAAAAATGGAACTAAAATAGTGTTGTTACCTCAAGCATTAGGCCCCTTCGAAACAAAGGCAGGCAAGAGGGCAGTCTCGATTATTGAAAAATATGTGGATATTATAATTGCAAGAGAGAAGATTTCGCACGAACTAGTTATCGAAGCAGGGGCATCTTCAAAAAAGGTCTGGCAATGTACAGATTTCACTCTAATGGTAAAAGGTACTTTTCCTCAGCAATACTCTGAGATAAAAGATAAAGTATGTATAATTCCTAATAAAAAAATGGTGACTCATACCGCCGCCAATTCTTTAAAATATTGGGCTTTTTTAGAAAATCTTATCATTGAGATAGAAAAAAAAGGGCATACGATATTTTTATTAAATCATGAAGGCCCGGATGATTTGGAAGTCTGCAAGGAAATAAACAAACGTTTCGAAAACAGATTTCAAATAATTTCCAACCTTAACGCCAAAGATATCAAAGGAATTATTGGAGCGTCGTTTATCACAATTTCTAGCAGATTTCATGGCGTAGCGAGTTCATTAAATCAAGGAGTACCCTGCTTGGCCACTAGTTGGAATCATAAATACGAAATGCTATTCAAAGATTTTGAATTGGATAATAATGTACTTAATGTAGATGCAAAGGAAGGAGTCAATGAATTAAGGGTTTCAGAAATACTTTCAAATCGTTTAGAATTACATGAAAAATTGAAGGAAAGGAAAGCTGTACTAGAAAATGAGGTAGAACGTATGTGGGAGGCTATATGGGCATTAATTTAAAATAACAAGGTATGGGGAAACCCAAAAGTATTTATTTTTTCACACATTATAGCTCTATGAACGGAGCCAATCAATCTTTGTTGACATTGATAAAATATCTCAAGGATAAAGTAGAGATAAAAAAAGTGTTTGTGCCTCTAAATAAAGATAACAATGAAGGAATTCAAGTTGAACTTAAAAAAATTGGAATTCCTTTTGAAACATTAAACTTAAGGCCATTTCTATACTTTTCAGGATTTAAGAGCTTTTTGGCCGTTCCTTTAAAATTTGTAATGAACATACCGTCATGGATAAAGATATACAAAGAACTAAAAACCAAAGATATTGATTGGATCTATAGCAACTCTTCGGTAGAGAATTCGGGTATTGTAATTGCTAAGCTTTTGGGGGTAAAACATATTTGGCATATTAGGGAATTCGGTTTTAAGGACTATCATTATTATTTTGTAGGTGGGGATACCTTAAAGAGAAAGGTAATAGACCAGAGTAATAGAATTATCGCAATATCTAAGGCTATATCCGAATATGTCAATTTACCTGAAAAAACCACTTTGATTCACAATGGTATATTTTATGAAAAAGAACTGGTTAGCCTTAAAGGTAAGGGAAGCCTACCAACAAAAATAAATCTTGGAATGGTAGGAATTATCGGTGTTGCAAAAAATCAAAAACGGGCGGTAGCTCTGCTTAAAAATTTAAAGCATCAACTATCTCAACAAGTTATTTTAAATTTTTATGGCGGTGTGGCAGAAAATGAATATTTGGAAGAACTTAAGAATGAAGTTAATGACTTAGGGTTGAATGATTTGGTAAAATTTCATGGATTCGTAAACGACAAAAATGAAATTTATAGAAATATTGATATTTTATTAATGTGTTCTTCTAATGAAGCCTTTGGTCGCGTAACAGTGGAAGCTATGGCTTACGGTATACCGGTCATTGGATATGACAACGCAGGCACTTCAGAACTAATTAGCGACGGAGTAAACAGCCTGTTATATGATGATGACATTAAAAGTCTAGAAGACGTTGCGTTTGGGTTAATTCAAAATCATTTTTACTACGAAAAAATATCACGGTCCGCTCGTGAATCTGCTAGTCTATATAGTGTGGAAGAGTATGGTGGAAGTATTTTTGATTTAATTAGTGAAAATTAGGTGGATGAATAAAATATTGGTTTTTGATATTGCTATCACCGGTCATCACTCCGAATATATCGGTCATTTGGTAGATTATTTATACCAACAGAATGATACTAAAACTGAATATTGTTTTGTAGTTCATCCAGAATTTGAGTTCACTTTTACTGAAATTTATGAAAAGGTCAGTGAAATTAGAGCTGTCAAATGGGTGCCAATTAAAAGGGCCGAATTATCGGTAGTTGAAAGTGAAAATAGTGTGTGGTCTTCTTTTATGACCATGAAAATTTTGCATCATTACGCAAAAAAATTACAGGTAGACCACGTAATTGCTTTGGATTTTCATTCCATTAAGTACGGTGCCATATTTTTTACCCCGACCTATTCCATGTCCAGTATTTTATTTTTACAGTTTCATCGTTTGGAGGTAAAGAGTAGGAAGCAAAAATTGGAATATTATAAACGATATTATTTTACCAAATGGAGTAGTGCCAACCGCCAACTTAAAAGAATATTTATTTTGAATGATGTTGAGGCTGTTGAATTCTTAAACAAGGAATTCAATACCACTGTTTTTAAAATGTTGCCAGATCCCATACCAAAACTTGAACCACTTGAAAAATTTAGCATATATAACCATTATGAAATTGAGCCAGAAAGAAAAATATTCCTCCATATAGGGGCCTTGGGAAATAGAAAAGGTACCCAAGAAGTAATTGAAGCAGCGCTGCATTTAAGTGATATAACCCAAAAAAAAGTAGCGATTCTTTTAGCAGGAAAAGCAAGCAATACTGCGGAAGAAAAATTGTTTTTGGAACTAATTAAAGTTGTAAAAAATAAAACATCGGTACAAATAATCTGGGACAATCAATTTGTGCCCAACCCTATGATGAAAAGTCTTTTTGATCAATGTGACACCGTTTTGTTACCCTATAAAAATGCCGAATTTTCAAGTGGTATTTTAGGCCATGCAGCGGCGGCTCAAAAAAGAGTGATTGCTACAAACGCTGGGTTAATACGAGAATTAGTAACAAGGTATCAACTAGGCGAACTTTTAGATCAGCCAAATGCGGTACAACTAGCCCAAAAAATAACGGAAATCCTTAACAAAAAGGTTGAATTGACTGGGCAAAATAAGTTCGTTAGTGAACACCGCCCAGAAGTTTTTGCTAAAATGGTATTGAACTTGTGAATAATTTTCGGTTAACGATGAAGGTTATAAGGGAATTTTTCTATGTAAGCAGGTGTTAAAAGCGAATTATGCAGTTTTATAAAATCTATAAGGAAAGGGTTCATTTTTCGCTAAATTTTTACAGCGTTTTCTTATTGGTCACCTTTATTCCTGATATTTTAGGATTGCCACCTTCTTTGATTACCTATGGCCTTTGGGCCATTAGATCGGCCACTGCATGTTGGATCATAATAAAGTATAGGAAAAGATTATACGATCTTAACTGGAGCGAAAAGCTATTTGTTTTCGTAGCCGCCGTATATTTCGTTAATATATTCATAGATGTTTTTTGGCAGTATTTTCCAGTGGGCATGGGAAATCCTATCGATTTATTGGGTTTCTTTTTAAGCATACTTATTGCATTAGCATTTAGATACGACCCTTTTTTTTTCTCAAACCGCTCCTATTATTTTTTTCTGGGTAGCTTGGCTTTTGGCTTGTTTATAGCATTTTTCTTGGCAAAGGAAAGCCCATTTCCACTTGTGGGGAGGTACGACGCCAATTCAACCGTGAATACCATCAATTATGGTCAAATGGGTTGCGCGCTATGTTTGGTTGCCATTTTTGGATTTTTAAACAAGCCTTTTAAATACAGCAAGTTGATGTATCCCTTCTTGTTTTTGCTTGGGATGGTTTCTATAATGAAGGCAGGATCACGCTCCCCAATTGTTGTGTTAGGTTTTGTCAGCATTTTTTACTTTTTCGCAAAATCTGGTTTTGTTAAGGGATTGATTATAGTGGGTGTCTCGGCCGTGGTCGTCTATTTCTCCTTAGGATTTTTGGTAGAACTTTCAGAGGCCGTGGGTAGTGGAATCGTTACCCGCATTATATCTGCCGTAGAAACTGGGGAGACCAGTGGTAGGGACGTCATTTATGCAAATGCTATTGGCCATTTCATGGATTCACCCATATTCGGAAATTTCTATTTGATTCCTGACGGCGTGGCAAAAGGGTATTACCCTCATAATTTCTTTATCGAAGCTTTCATGACCACGGGCATTGTTGGGGGAATTCCTTATGTTGTGATGATACTTATTTGCATCATAAAATCGTTCCGAATTTTGAAATTAAGGCATCCATCTGGGTGGATTATTTTACTATTCCTACAAACGTTGATTTATGGCATGTTTTCCTCTTCCTTATACAGTTCACAAGATTTTTGGGCCCTCAGTTTTTTTGTTCTTTCCATGGATATGGCCGTTGTAAAAAAATACAATGGGAAGGTGAAATTTAGTAAACCTAAAACCGATCTAGACCGGCAAACAACGGGTATACGGTTTACGTAAATATTTTAATAGCAATGAACCATAGAAATGAATCATAAAAACAGAATGAACTTGATTGTTGTGGATCTTTCTGTAAAGAAAACGAGTCCTGCGGGGAGCTGTGTCTTATCGGAATTAATGGGCTTATCGGAGCTGTACACGATTCATTTATTAGCTACAGAGGCAGATGATGATATTAAAAAGCATGTGGTTTTTCATAAAATAAACGCTCCAAACATCCCCCTTGTTTTGAGGTATATACTTTTTTCGAGCCTGCTAAAGCCTAAGGTGAAAAGGCTGTTAAAAGAAATTGAAGGTCCTTACCTTATTCAGACTACCCAAGGGCAATATGTTGATAATACGATTTCTTATGCTCATTTTTGTCATCGGGCCTATTTAAAAAAACACTGGAAAAATAGTACGATAACCGGGTTAAGAAGATTTTCACGTAAACTTAATCACCTATTTCATGCCAAAATGGAAGCGCGGGCATTTAGTAAAGCCGAGGTTATCGTAGTTCCTTCAAAAGGATTGTTTCGTGAACTTGTTGAAACTTATCCGAATTGCAGTAAAAAGATTAAAGTAATTGGAAATCCGGTAGACGTTGAACATTTTCAAAAGCCAATTGGGTTCAATGGTAAAAAACTACGTGAAAGTTTAGGGATAGGTCATAAGGAAATAGTCATCGCCTTTGCTGCCTTAGGGGATTTTGCGCGTAAAGGATTGCCCGAACTTATGCAGAGCTTATTAGAGAAGGAAATACGAAATGCCCCTTTTAAAATTTTGGTAATCGGGGGTAAGGCCAAGGAAATTGAGAGTTATAACAATCAAGCGGCCGATTTAGGTATTCGTGAAAAGCTTATTTTTGTTGGTTTTAAAAAAGATATTCGCTCCTTTTTATGGATAAGCGATATTTTTGCGCTCCCTTCACTTTATGAGATTTTTTCATTAGTCTGTGTTCAGGCCGCAGCGGCCGGACTACCTTTTATGGCAACTCAATTGCATGGCGTAGAAGAATATTTAATACATGGTAGAAATGGCTGGCTCATCGAACGAAACCCTAAATCCATATCCCTTGTTTTAGAAGGCATTTCCAAAGGAAAATATGACTTGATGGAAATGGGGCGAACAGCTATGGAAACCGCAAGGCAATATGACCATGAATCATTTCGGGAAAAATGGAAATCGATCTATACCTCTTTAACAGTTACGGTGAAGGAATGAGCCGTTGATACAACTGCTGGCTTCCTTTGAATTCAGCGTAATGCAATTAATGATTTATGTATGCAATTAGCACCTATTTTAATTTTTACCTATAAAAAGGTAGGGCCTTTAAAGTTGGCCATAGCAGCCTTAAAGAAAAATACACTAGCCCCTAAATCGGAGCTGTTTATTTTTTCGGATGGAGGTAAGACCGAAGCGGATAGTAAACAAATTAATGAAGTACGAAGATTTATTGCAAAGGTTACAGGTTTTGAAAAAGTAACGGTAATAGAGGCTAAAGAAAACAAAGGTTTGGCCTCTTCCATTATCGATGGGGTCTCACAAATCTTGGAGACACATTCTTCGGTTATCGTTTTGGAAGACGATTTAGTGACCAGTTCGAATTTCTTAGGCTATATGAACCAAGCGCTCCATTTTTATGAAACCAATAACAAAGTACATTCCATTTCAGGGTATACCGTTCCAATAAACTTGCCCGATGCATACTGCTATGACAACTATTTTACGAAAAGGGCATCTTCTTGGGGCTGGGCCACTTGGAAAGACCGCTGGGAGATCGTAGATTGGGAAGTATTGGATTATGATGATTTTGTTCAGGATAATGCCAAAAAAAAACGATTTAACGCCATGGGATCTGATATGGCAGCCATGTTGGCCAAGCAAATGAAAGGGGAAATAAGTTCTTGGGCCATTCGCTGGTGTTATGATCAATTTAAAAAAGACCTTTACACAATTTTCCCAACTTTGTCTAAAGTAGCTAATATTGGGTTTGGGGAACAGGCAACCCATACGAAAGGCAGTGATAATCGTTTTGCGACCCCTTTGGACAAAACGGATGAAATCAATTTCAACTTTAATCCAACCCCAGCGGTAAATACCCATTTCCTAAAGCAATTTACCGCAAAATATAGTGTAAGGACAAGGGCTTTTTACAAAATAAAAAATTTGCTGGGTCTATAATTTCATGAGCTCGACTAAAAAAAAAGTGCTTTTTATTCTTCATATTCCACCTCCCATTAATGGCGCTGCCATGGTTGGTCAGTTCATTATGAAGAGCAAAATAATAAATGAAACCTTTGATGCTGATTATATCAATTTGACCGCATCATTTCATTTAAATAGTATAGGTAAGGGCGGTTTTGATAAAATAATTACTATACTGAAAATTTTGAAGAAGGTATTAACGGCCTTACTAAAAAAGGACTATGACCTTTGTTATATGACCCTAACGGCAAAGGGAGCAGGCTTCTACAAGGATTTTTTGATTGTTGTTCTATTAAAATTGTTTCGCAGGAATATTGTATATCATTTCCACAACAAAGGGGTTCAAAAAAGCAGTAGCAAAACATTTAATGATCTCTTATATCGCCTTGCGTTTAAAAACACAAACAGTATTGTACTGGCTCCGGCCCTTTCAAAGGATATTGAAAAATATGTGGATAAAAATAACATCTATGTATGTGCCAATGGGATACCCGATATAAATGAAATTGGGGATAGAACCACTGAACACCCAAAACAGGATGGAGTTTGTCGATTTCTATTTTTGTCGAACATGATGAAGGAAAAGGGTGTGGTGGAGCTCTTGAAAGCGTGCAAACAGTTAAAGGAAAAAAACCTGCTTTTTGGATGTCATTTTATAGGGGCATGGTCTGACGTGACCCAAGAAGAATTTTTTGATACCGTTCATAACCTTGGCATTACGGAACAGGTTTTTGCCCATGGAAAAAAGTATGGGGACGAAAAACTTCAATTTTTTGAGCAATCGGATGTTTTTGTTTTTCCTACCTACTATCATAATGAATGTTTTCCTTTAGTGCTTTTAGAGGCTATGCAGCATTCACTGCCTATTATATCTACACCCGAAGGCGGCATAGGTGATTTAGTCCTAACCGGGAAGACAGGTTTTCTACTAAATCAAAGGGACGTCAAAGCCCTCGCTGATACCTTACACATACTAATTGAAGATCAAGAACTCCGAATTAAAATGGGAAAGGCCGGGAGAAAGCGATATGAGCAACATTTTACGCTCCCAATTTTTGAGAACAGACTCTGTACGATACTAACTGATATAAGCGAACCAACATAAGTTTAGGGACCTTCAAGTAATAGTGTTAAAATTATAGATTACCGCCAAATTTCTTAATAATTAATTTATTATGCCAAATAACTTTAAAACGGTATCCTGTCTTGGATATGACCTTTTTGCAGATTCATTAGATACTTTGCCAATGAACGGTAAATTGGAAGTGGACACTATTAACCAATATTCGTTTTGTATGGCAGAGAAAGACCCTGCCTTTAAAACAGCGCTTATGCAATCTGATATTTTGTTGCCCGATGGGGTAGGCATTACCTGGGCATCCCGTTTTTTGAATGGAATCGCCGTGAAAAAAATCGCAGGGGCGGATTTACACCAAAATTTATTACAAAGAATGGATTGTATCGGGGGATCCTGTTTTTATTTGGGAGCTTCAAAGGAAACACTTGACCTTATTCATACTAAGTTACGCAGGGAGTATCCAAACATTCGGGTCGGCAGCTATTCTCCCCCCTATAAGGATTCCTTTTCTAGGGAGGACTCTGAACTAATGATCAAGCAAGTCAACCTTTTTAAGCCCAATGTCCTTTTTATTGGTATGACGGCGCCCAAACAAGAAAAATGGAGCCACCAGCACAAAAATGAGCTAAATGCTAATATCATCTGTTCAATAGGGGCCGTTTTTGATTTTTATGCCGGTAAGATTGAAAGGCCGGGTAAAATATGGATCGATATGGGTCTCGAATGGTTAGGCCGATTTCTAAAGGAGCCGAAACGAATGTGGAAAAGATACTTCTATTACGGCGCAGTCTTTATCTATTTTATCGGTAAAAAAAAGTTAAGTGTCGATAACTAAAATGCAATAAGGTTGCCATTTAAATGATTGAATCCTAAAAATATAGCCTTCATAGTGACGGAATTTGAAAAAGCAAAAAATTGTGGTGATAGGATCACGCATCATTAGCCATAACCAATACATTGGTAGGGATTATCATAGTTATAATCACCAAGCCGATGAAGAAATCCTTTTTTATTATACCCATTTCAATCGTAATACATTTATGTATTGTGAATAGTGTTTTATACGTGTTAACACCTGAAACGTACTTTGCATCCTATAACCTACTGTATTACAATATAACTTGGTTGCTTTTAACGTTGGGCGCAAATTTTTATCCTACGGAGCGTAAGGAAAAATTCGCAACAAATCTGTATCAATTTTTACAAGTAATTACGTTATACGGCCTTTGTTTTTTTGCCTTATATGGTTTTGATACTAGCGGGCACTATTCATTGAACTACAGGGCACTAGTTTTTCTTATCCTTGCCCTTTGTCTAACTTGGTATAGGGTACTTTTTTATTGGGTTAGGCTTAAATACCGGATGATGGGCCGGAACTACAGAAACGTTGTGGTAGTGGGCAGGGATAATAACTTAAAAAGAATACGAAAGGTATTTGATCAAATGGAATTAGGGTATCGCTACATGGGATATTTTGACGACCGCAGTTCCCCTAGTAATACCTATTTGGGCAAGATGAACGATAGTTTCAAATATATCCTCGAAAATGATATTGATTACGTCTTTTGTATGGCATCCAGACTTTCTAGGGCAGAGCTACATGCATTAATCACTTTTGCGGATAATAACTTAAAAAGATTAAAAATCATCCCGGACAATAAGGAGATTTTTACCCGTTCCATGTCCATCGAACTCTATGATGCAGTTCCGGTATTGGCTATGCGGAAATCACCTTTGGAAATGGAGTACGCCCCCCTGATCAAAAGAGCCTTTGATATTTTCTTTTCTTCCTTAGTTATCGTTGGGTTGTTATCGTGGCTAATTCCTATTTTGTATGTCGTAATGACATTAGATTCTAAAGGTCCAC
>JBBSKR010000079.1:0-15085 GCA_038256135.1 Flavobacteriales bacterium
CCTGTGATCGTGCCAAAATGATGAAAAATTACTACACCCATCTTTATGGACTACCCATGAAATTAAAAGACCCGGGTACTATCATAGATTCAAAAGTATCAAAAAAGACCTTTAAAGGGAAAGAATATTTAGTACTTAAGGCAGGATATGACAAAGAGGTAGGCGATGATACTTGGTATTTTTACTTTGACCCAAAAACCTATGCCATGGAGGTCTATCAATTCTTTCATGACGAAGCTAAAAACGATGGTGAATATATTTTGCTATCTGAGATGATGACTGTAAACGGCATCAAAGTACCCAAGGTTCGCGCTTGGTATTACAATACAGATGATAAATACTTAGGAACTGATATCCTACAAAAGGCAAGCTCCAGTTATTAGCGATAAAAATTCATTTCATCCATATATTTCCATACCGCTAAGGGCAGCAAGGGCTTTATGTTTTTACCCTTTTTATGCTCTTTTCTGATAAAAGTTGAAGAAATTTCCATGATGGGCGCATCAACACGATGGATTTTTTTATTCCCGATAAATCGATGTTCCAAAACTCCTGCTGAAATTCTTGGATAAACGTAAATATCGTGGTTTTCTAAAATGTTCTCATAGTTCTTCCATTTATGAAATCCCTTTAAATTGTCTTCCCCCATAATTAATGAAAAGTGGTGACCCTTTGAATATTTTTCACCGAGGTGAACCAAGGTGTTTACAGTATAATTTGGCTGCGGTAAGTCGAATTCTATTTTGCTCGGATTAAGTTTAGGATATTCCTTAGTTGCCTCGTATACCATTTCATACCGGTGATGATTATCCAACAGCGATTTTTTGGTCTTAAAAGGACTTTGTGGCGTAACTACGAACCAAACCTCATCCAGTCCAGAAAACTCCACTACATGGTTGGCAATGACCAAATGGCCAATATGAACAGGGTTGAAGGTTCCAAAGTAAAGACCTACCTTTTTCATAGCACTTATTCCTTTTCCTTTCCAATGTATTCGGCAACCAATGCCACGGCTTCCCCAAGAGCCGTATCCAAATCATAATTCTTGATAATCCTATCAAATTGAGGTGCGGTGGCCAACTCTATAGAAGCTTTTGCAATACGCATGTTTATTTTATCATCGCTCTCAGTGCTTCGCTTTTTCAATCTAATCTTTAATTCGTCAACACTAGGCGGTTTAACAAAAACGGCCAATGTTCGCTCCGGAAATTTCTTTTTTATTCGAAGTCCGCCAGCAACATCGATATCAAAAATAACATTCTTGCCTTCCGCCCAAAGGCGCTCCACTTCGCTTTTTAAGGTGCCGTAAAAATTATCCCGATATACTTCTTCCCACTCCAAAAAATCATCCCTTTTAATATGATTCTTAAATTCTGAAACGGACATAAAATAATAATGTTCCTTATTCCTTTCTTTAACTCTTCTTGGCCTGGAAGTAGCGGATACGGAAAAGGCCAAATTCAATTCCGGTTGGGCCAAGAGGTGCCTCACAATCGTAGTTTTTCCACTTCCGGAGGGAGCAGAAAAAATAATTAGTTTTCCCCCTTTCATCTATAACACGTTTAACATTTGTTCCTTAATCTTTTCAAGCTCATCTTTCATTTGAACCACAAGTTGCTGCATGGGAGCATAATTAGCCTTGGAACCAATAGTATTGATTTCCCGGCCTATTTCCTGAGAAATAAAACCTAGCTTTTTACCATTGCTATCATCAGATTTCAAGGTTTTACCAAAATAATCCAAATGATTGGCCAATCGCACTTTCTCCTCGGTTATATCGTATTTTTCCAAATAGTAAATCAACTCTTGTTCAAACCTATTGGTGTCTAAATCTGCCTGTAAATCCTGTACCGCCTTTTCCAAACGTTCACGAATAGTTGCTTGTCGTTCGGGGTCTATCTCGGTGACCTTATCCAATAATTGCTGTAATGAGGCTATTCTATCTAAAAAATCCTGTTCCAAAACACTGCCCTCTTCCGATCTGAAATTATTGATTTCCACCAACGCACCGTATAACACCTCTTTTATAACCTCATATTCCTCCTCGTCAATATCCTCTTTTGCGGTTTTCATGGCATCTGGAAAACGGAGTGCCATTTCCAGTAATCGCAGGTCATCACCTGTTGCAATATTTTTTAATTGACTCATATACTGCTTAACCGCTACTTCATTTACCTGGGATGTTGTTTCGTCTCCCGTAAGCTCAACATATAAGCTAAAATCCACTTTGCCGCGTTGTAAAGAGTTGGCGATCAATTTCCGTAGTTCCAATTCCTTTTCACGGTAATTGGAGGGCATGCGTGCATTTAAGTCGATGCTCTTACTATTTAGCGATTTAATTTCTACGGTAATCTTTTTATTCGGTAATTGAATTACATGCTTTCCAAAGCCGGTCATGGATTGAATCATAAATATATTTTTGATTTTGACAAAGGTAAGTAATTGTACTATGTAGATGTAATGGTTCAACCCACCCTTGAAAACAATGGGGTAAATAAAAAATAATTTTCATTTACCCCCTATCCATTTAATAGCCCTAGACTATTTCAAAGCTCTCGCACCCAAATATTTCTAAAGCTAACTCGACTATCATCGCCATGATCTTGTAGCATTAATGGTCCCTTGCCATGTTGTGGATTTTTAGGCCAACCTATATAAGGGGTGGTCCCTTTTATTTCCACATGGTCCTGTACCAAAACCCCGTTATGGATAACGGTTAGGTCTCCAGACCTTATTTTACCCCCATCATCATTAAATTCGGGAGCATGATAAATGATATCATACGTATTCCACTCCCCTGTCGGAACCGATGCCATAGCCAAAGGAACATGTTGCTTATAGATAGAACCTACCTGACCGTTTACATAGGTTGGGTTATCATTTTGATCCAATACCTGCACCTCATAAATTCCGTCTAGAAAAATACCGCTATTTGCCCGATTTTGGCCTTCACGTTGAACGGGTATTGGGGATTTCCATTCGATGTGAAGTTGTACATCCCCAAAATTTTGTTTGGTCTGTATATTGCCCGATTTATCATTAACGGTCATACTTCCATCCTTATTCACATGCCATTTTGCGGCAGTACTGTCATTGGAACTAACCCAATTGTCTAAATTATTGCCTTCAAAAAGGACAACAGCATCACTAGGTGGTGTTCCCATAGTGCCCGGTTTCACCTCTGGTACTTTTGGTTCGTAAAACTCCGTTTCCTCTGGCGTAGTTGGTTCCGTCCCCGAATATTCCTCATATATAATTACACTATCCGTTATATCTTTTTCCATGCCATCCATAGGGTCGACCTTTACTTTTTCCTGGCAAGAAATCATACCGAAGGATGCTACGATCAGGGCAAATAGATATCTATTTTTCATACGTATTAATTCGATTATAGTTGTTTGATTTTAATATTCCTAAAAGCTACTACATTTCCATGATCCTGGAGTCCGATTTTACCCCTTGTAAATTTTCCAAAACCTTCCCAATCGGCAAATTTTGAATCTGTTACCAATGCATTCCATTCTTCGTTTGCCAAAGGAAAGGATACCATTTCCGTACCATTCAACATGACACTGCCTTTATGCTCCTTATGGTTTACCGTAATAACCATTGTATTCCACTCCCCAATGGGTTTGGTGACATCCTTTGCAGGAGACACCATGTCATACAATGCACCGGCCTGGTGGGTGGTGCCAGCTTTTGCATCTGGGTGTTTATCATTGTCCAAAATCTGAATCTCTGGTCCGGTTTGATAACCCGTTCTGTAAATTGAGTCTTCATTTACACCCCAGAAAACACCACTGTTTCCCCCTTCGGATATTTTCCAATCCAACGAGAGAACAAAATCCGTATACTCATCCCTAGTAACCAAATCGTGGTTTTTGTTACCCTCTGCTTTGGCAGGAGGGTTATAAACCATGGCGTCCCCTTCAATTTTCCAAACATCGCTTACCGATTCACTTTGAAATTCTTTCCAGTTGTCAAAGGATGAACCATCAAATAAAATTTCCCATTCTTCTTGTGGAACTTCAGTTTCCATAACCGATTCTTTCGATGTTTCTTTCTTTTCCTCTTTACAGGAAATAACAAACAGTATCAACGCTGTGCTAACTATAATTTTTTTCATAATTATTCTTTATAAACCTAACATTTTCTTTAACATTTTCTTATCTATTTCAGCACCTGCAAAATCATCGAACGTTTTTTCCGTAGCTTCAATAATATGATCTTGAATAAACTTTGCGCCTTCACGCGCACCTTGTTCCGGACTCTTAATACAACACTCCCATTCCATTACCGCCCACACATCGCAACCGTACTGGGTGAGTTTAGAGAAAATAGTCTTAAAGTCTATTTGTCCATCACCTAAAGACCGGTATCTCCCCGCTCTATTTCCCCAGTCGTTATAGCCGCCGAAAGCGCCTTTCTTCCCTGTAGGATTAAATTCAGAATCCTTTACGTGGAAGGATTTTATAAACTCATGGTAATGATCGATGTAAGTGATATAATCCAATTGCTGAAGAACAAAATGGCTGGGATCATATAATATATTTACTCTTTTATGATTTCCCGTGGCCTCCAAGAAACGTTCGAAAGTATCGCCATCATGCAAATCTTCACCCGGATGAATTTCATAACAAACATCAACCCCTTCCTTATCGAAATGATTTAATATCGGCATCCATCGTTTTGCCAATTCCTCAAAACCCATTTCTACCAGGCCTGCAGGTCGCTGAGGCCATGGGTGCATGGTATGCCATAATAGAGCACCTGAAAAGGTTGCATGGACTTTTAGACCCAATCTTCTACTAGCCGTTGCAGCCTTTTTTACAGTTTCCACGGCCCATTCCGTTCTTGCCTTTGGCTTTCCATGTACATTTTTGGGAGCGAAAGAATCGAACATCAAATCGTATGCCGGGTGTACCGCTACCAATTGACCTTGTAGGTGCGTTGAAAGCTCAGTTATCTCCAAACCATAGGAATTGACCTTTCCTTTCAGTTCATCGCAGTAATCCTGGCTCTCGGCGGCTTTATCCAAATCAATTAGGAAACTTTCCCAAGTGGGTATCTGAATGCCTTTATAGCCAAGATCTGATGCCCACTTACACATCCCGTCCAGAGAATTGAAGGGTGCCTTGTTGTCAACGAATTGTGCTAAAAATACGGCTGGGCCTTTAATTGTTTTCATAAGATTATTACTATCGGTTATTTTAATTAGTTAACGGCGTAGTCGGTTAAAATAGGCCAATTAATATTATATTTAAAGAATTGTTTGCATTATTCCTACTATGAAAAGATAAGGATCATAAATATAGGAAATCCCAACAGAAAAAGATAAAAATACAAGTATGAATCAAAATTAAGTCTAGGATGCAATTGTGGTGGAAACCGGAATCAGTGTTGGTTGGGGAGCAGATTCAATGTGTACGTCACAGATGGAGTTTTTATGGCCTTTTCCAATGGTGTGAATCCATCGTTGACCTATATGGCTTTTACGGCCGGGGCTGCCAACCATGCCGCAGAACAAATTAAGGCCGGTAATTTTTCTTTAGCAACGGTTATTATGTCCAATAATAAAATAAAACTACCGTTTCTATTATTTATAAACCACTATGGCCTTTATTCTAGGTCAATTAAATTGATTTGATCAACAAAAGTTAATTATTGCTTATGGAAAATGCTTCGGCCAGAAATATGTGGGGTGATTATCTAGATGCCCATTTGGAACACGCTTTTGAGGACGCGCCATCAACAATTTGTTTTGGCGATAATGAAATGGATGCGAATACATTGGCAGAACTTGCAAAAAATGGAATTAAAAAAGCAACCTCACATTCGCTCTTAGGCTTACAGCACCGCAACGAACCCTTACCTAAAAAAGGTGATTTTATGGTGGTTACCAATTGGGATGGGAAAGCACAATGTATTATTAGAGCTACAAAAGTTACCCTTAAACCGTATTTTACAATTGATGCTACCTATGCCAAAATTGAGGGCGGAGGCGATCAATCATTGGCCCATTGGAAAAAAGTACATTGGGATTCCTATTCTAGGGAACTAGAAGCTTTTGGGCGCGTACCAAGGGAAAGCATGATTATCGTATGCCAAGAATTTGAAAAAGTATTTTAGCCAAACTACCTATTAAAACCAATAGAAAAGAGGTTGTCTAAAAAGGTGGATTTTAGCCCTATTGTCATATTGAGCGCAGTCGAAATACTTTAAAAATCAAGAAGTTGAAGTTCTCGACTCCGCTCGAACTGACAGCAGTATATACTTTTTGGACCGGCACTTTTTATGGTAGCGGAAATTATTTTTCCATATTGATCCAAGTATTGCCATTTTTATGGGAGTTCACCGTAGCTTCTATAAAATTCATTCCACGAACGCCGTCCTTCATGGTGGGGAATTCACCGTCGTTATATTTTTCGCCTCGAATTGCACGTGCAACACCCAAATAAATATTGGCCATAGAATCAAAAATTCCTTCCGGGTGTCCCGCAGGTAACTTGGTTCCATCCAAAGACAATTCAGAATTATAGGCATGTCCCGGTTTATAGATTTGGGTAGGTTCCGTATCACTTAATTTATATAAAAAGTTTGGCTGTTCCTGCTCCCAACGAAAGGCACCTTTCTCGCCATATATTGCTATGGCCAACCCATTTTCCTCTCCGGTGGCCACTTGACTTCCTCGTATTACGCCCTTTACATGGTCGCCCATACGAATGAGCACCGTTCCATCCACATCCATCTGGTTATCTTCATATAGGTAGTTAAAATCACAAAGCAACGAATCCACTTTTAGACCGGTCGTATACTCTACTAAGTTAAAGGCATGTACACCTATATCACCCATACAAGAGCTAATCCCCGCTTTTTTGGGATCCAGTCTCCAAACGGAAGAACGTTTTTCCTTATCATGGATGATGGTATTGATCCAACCTTGATAATACCGGGCATCTACTTTGTGGATTTTGCCCAAGGCCCCGTTTTTTATCATTTCACGCATTTGGCGTACCATCGGATAACCGGTATAGGTGTGGGTCAAGGCAAAAACGGTACCCGCCTTTTTATGGGCGTTTTGTAATTCTTTTGCCTCTTCCAAGGTAGTGGTCATCGGTTTTTCACAAATAACATGGAAACCATTATCCAATAATTTTTTGGCCATTGGAAAATGTAAGAAGTTTGGGGTAAGGACAGAACAAACTTGAATTCGTTCTTCTTTAGGAAGTTTTAGCTCCTCTTCGATCAAAGTATCAAAATCCTTATAAATTCGATTTAGCGGCACGTCAATTTCCTTGGCAAAAGCCAGGCTATCCTGCAAATCTGGATTGAATACTGCTCCCGTAATTTGATAGTTATCATTAATGTATGACGCCACTCTATGTAACACTCCAATAAGGGAGTCCCCGCCCCCTCCTAAAATTCCTAACCTTATTTTCTTTGGCATTTCTATATCTATTTTAAGTTAAATAATTATCCTCTAAAGTCCATTTTCTTTCGTATTTCTTCAGCTGCCTGCGATCCTGCCCATTTAGCACAAAGATACAATCCTAAATTCAAGGAGGTTGAAACGGCGCCAGCGGCAATAATATTACCATCCTCTACAATTCAGTCTTCCACTACTGTCTTGCAATTAACCTTCACCTCAAGAGTACATACGCTATTTTCAAAGCAATTCAATTATGGGTATAATTTAAATAAATTATCTAAGACTGGTAGTCTATTTCCTCGGATTTAAAGAATATCGCGAACAATAAAAATACGACTAAAGCAAATCCTGCCGGGTATAGCCAGATGGTATCCCAGGCATGTTTACCATTATTCAAAGTATAGGTAGACGATATTTTTCCGGCCACCCAAAATCCAATCAGCATACCAACACCATAGGTTGCCAAAGTGATTAGACCCTGTGCAGAACTCTTAAATTTTGCCCCAGCTTTGCTATCTGTATAGATTTGCCCGGAAACAAAGAAAAAATCGTAACAAATACCGTGAAGTGCTATGCCGGTCAACAACATAAAGCCAAGCTCCCCAACATCACCGAATGCGAACAATATATACCTAACTACCCAAGCGGCCATGGCCACCAGAATTGTTTTCTTAAACCCAAATCTGGTAAAAAAATAGGGCAGTAAAAGCATAAATACTATTTCAGATATCTGGCCCAGAGTCATTTTTCCGGTTGGATTTTGCATTCCTACTTCCACTAAAAATGGATTGGTGTTTTGGTAGTAAAATGCCAATGGAATACATATTAAAACAGAAGAAATGAAGAATATTAAAAAGTTCTTGTCCTTGAATAAAGCAAGGGAGTCCAACCCTAAAATTTCCTTGATGCCCAATTTTTCGGAATTCTTTGCCCTGGGCGGTGTTTTCGGCAAGGTGAAACTGAACACTCCTAAAATTAAGGATGCAATAGCCGTCATCAGAAAAGTGTTCTTTAGAAGTCCTTCTCCTATATTGGCTTCTTGGTCCCAGTTAAAAATATAGCTGATTGAAAGTCCGGCAATGATCCAGCCCATCGTTCCAAATACGCGCACCCTCGAAAACTCCTTTGCAGGATTTTTCATTTGATTGAATGAAACGGAATTCACAAGCGCCAATGTCGGCATATACAATATCATATAGCCCAATACCAAAAGGTAGAAAGGGCTAAATTCTGTAGTGCTATACATGGTATACATTAGCCCGGCCCCTAAAAGATGGAGTATGCCCAATATACGTTCCGCATTAAAATACCTATCCGCAATGACCCCAATAACAAAAGGTGCGATTATAGCCCCCCATGATTGTGTAGAGAACGCCAACGCAATTTGCCCGTCGGTGGCCTTAAGATTATTGCCTAAAAAGGTGCCCAGGGTAACAAACCATGCCCCCCAAATGAAGAATTCCAAAAACATCATGAAGCAAAGCTGCGTACGAACACTATTTTTCATGCGCTTAGCTACCTTTTGTAGTGTACATAATCCGATTCAATAGGTGTAATTCCATTATTCCTGAAATCTACAGCTATTTGTCCCCTATGGTTAGTAGAATGGTTGACTATATGAAACAACATATCCTTTATGGTATTCGTAAAAAGTCGACCTTCGGAATTTTCATAATCGATTCGTTTGTCGAACGTATCCGTATTTGACATTATTTCGAAAGAACTTCGCTGGTTTTCATAGTGAATATCGGTCCACTCCTTTAAATCATGATCTCGCCATACCTCAAATTCGGCTACTTTACCTATTATTCTTGCATTCCAGATATGATGTGCATTTAGGATATGGCTAAACAGTACTTTTGTTCTAGGGGGTACCTCCTTTTGTCCTAGACATTCATCGATTAGTTTTTTGTTGCAATAATAGTTGTAATCAAAAATTTCATTGAAAAAAGCTTTCATATATGATGCCATCTAGATTAACCCAATTCTTGGGAAGCTTTTAGTAACAAATCCCTAGTAGCAATAATGCCAGCTTCCTCGCTTATTTCCGAGCCTTCGAATTCAACACCTATATATCCTTTATAACCTGCTTCCTTTACAATCCCTAACATTTTTACGTAGTCTATCCCTGTTTCGTAACCCTCGGCATTAAATGTATTTGACTTGGCACTAACCGCTTTGGCATAGGGCATCAATTCACGAACGCCCTTATACTTATCATATTCCTTTAGACAGTCATAACTATCTGGTTTGCGCTCGATACAGAAATTACCAAAATCAGGTAGGGTACCACAGTTGTCCATGGCTACAGCCTTCATTACTTCAGCATGCAAGGCACCATTGGAGGAAAGGCCTCCGTGATTTTCGACCAAAATGTTAATGTTTTTTTCTTTGGCATAGGTGGACAATTTGGTCAATCCATCAATGGCATTATTTTTCCATTCCATTGGATCTGAACTTCCATTCAGGTTGACCCTAATGGAATGACAACCCATGGCAGCGGCTGCATCTACCCATTTTTTATGTTTTTCTACCGTTTCATTGCGCTCCGCTTCGTCACTTACCGCTAGATTACCCTGACCATCGATCATGATCAAGAGGTTTTTCATTCCATGTTTCTCTGCTTCACTGTTAGATTTAACTACAAAATTGGCCATGGCCTCTGCGGAATAATCGGCATCGGATAAATCTGGATTATAGAGCTGACTTACATATTCCAATCCTTTAAAACCCCAGTTTTTGGCCTTTTCTGCAAAAGTGTACGGATCCACACCTTGATCATTTATCATTTTATGAATGGACCATTGCGCAAGGGATAATTCAAAAAAGGGCTCAACATCCGAGGTATCGGTTGCCAGATCCTTATTTTCTTCGTCTTCTTTTTTGGTTTCCTTGCAGGCGTATGTTCCTAATAGGGAAATCCCTAAACCTACTTTTGTGGTATTCTGTATAAACTTTCTTCTTTTCATGATTGGTTATTTGGTGTTGTTTGAATTTTATAAAAATATCTTAAATAATTCATTATTCTTACTTTGTCAAGGTTTAAGAGAATTTCGCAAGAAGAATGGACTTTAAATGTATAGAATTAATTTTATATTTAATAAATTTAGCGAATAAACAAGATTTATGAGCAAATTTTATTACAATGAAGAACTAGAGTCCTATGATGCCATTGTTGTAGGAACAGGAATTAGTGGTGGATATGCCGCTAAGGAACTTTGTGAAGCTGGACTAAAAACACTGGTTTTAGAGCGTGGTCGTATGGTAAAACATATTGACGATTATGTAACGGCGAACAAAGATCCATGGGATTTTCCTAATGCAGGTCAGCCTAGCCAAGAAATCTTAAAACAACAACCAAAGCAAAACCGAACCGGATATACTACCGACCAAGCCAGTCACATGTGGTTTGTAAATGATTTGGAACATCCGTATAACGAAACGAAGCGCTTTGATTGGATGCGTGGCTATCATTTAGGAGGTCGTTCTTTACAATGGGGGCGTCAAAGTTACCGTTGGAGTGATCTTGATTTTAACGCGAATAAAAAAGAAGGTGTTGCCATTGACTGGCCCGTAAGATATAAGGATATTGCCCCATGGTATTCTAAAGTTGAAAATTTCATTGGGGTTAGTGGGGAAGCTTTGGGCTTACCACAGTTACCGGATAGTGAGTTTTTACCGATGATGGAGCTTAATTGTGTTGAGCAACATTTCAGGGAAAAAGTTGCCGAAAATTTTGACGGTCGTGTAGTAACTGCAGGCCGTACAGCTCATTTAACAGGTACCAAACAATTTGACGGCAGAAGTAAATGTCAATATAGAAACAGATGTATAAGAGGCTGTCCTTTCGGTGCTTATTTTAGCAGCCTTTCTTCTACACTGCCGGCTGCGGAAGCTACTGGCAACATGACCCTTAGGCCAGACTCTATAGTGCACGAGGTAATGTACGATCCAAATACCAAAAAAGCGACTGGCGTTAAAGTAATTGATCGTGTAACCAAGGAAACCCATGAATTTAAGGCCAAAGTAATTTTCCTCTGCGCCTCAGCTATCGCTTCCACTTCCATTTTAATGCAATCAAAATCTGATGCGTTCCCCAATGGAATGGGTAATGAGTCCGATCAATTGGGCCGTAACATCATGGACCACCATTTAGGGGTAGGCGCACGTGGCAATTTTGATGGTTTTGAGGATAAATATTATAAAGGGAGGAAACCAAGCGGAATCTATATTCCGAGATTTAGAAACTTAGGCGGAGGTTCCGACCGATCCGATTATACAAGGGGTTTTGGTTACCAAGGAGGTGCCTCAAGAGGTAATTGGGAAGATACTGTGGCAGAATTGGCCTATGGGGCCGAATTAAAGGATGCGGTATTAAAACCTGGGGGATGGCAATTCGGTATGACCGGTTTTGGTGAAGTATTACCTTATGAAGAAAACAGGTTCACCATGGATTACGATAAATTGGATGACTGGGGCTTACCGACGGTAACCTTTGATGCGGAGTTCAAGGAAAATGAATGGAAAATGCGTGAAGACATGAAAGAATCTGCAGTGGATATGTTGACCAAGGCTGGTTTAAAAGATGTTACACCATACGATAATCCAGGAGCATTAGGATTGGGTATCCATGAAATGGGAACTGCACGTATGGGCAGGAACAGAAAGACTTCTGTATTGAATGGAAACAACCAATTGCACGATGTGCCCAATGTGTATGTTACTGATGGTTCTTTTATGACCTCGGCAAGTTGTGTGAATCCCTCGTTAACGTATATGGCCTTTACGGCCAGAGCTGCAGATCATGCAGTTAATGAACTTAAAAAAGGAAATATATAATGGATCGAAGACGCGTATTAAAAAATATGGGCCTGTCACTTGGTTATATTGTGGCTACCCCAACCTTATTAGGAATTGTTCAAAGTTGTAAGAATGAGCCAGCGATTACTTGGACCCCAGAATTCTTGTCACAGGATCAAGGAGCCGTTCTTACCAAATTGGTAGATATCATTTTACCTAAAACGGACACCCCCGCTGCATCTGAAGTACAGGTAGATATCTTCATAGATAAATTTGCCAATGAGGCAATGGAAAAAGAACAGCAGGATTTCTTTAAAATGTCGATGGGAAAATTTTTAGAGAAGACCATGGCCGATTCCGGTAAGGAATCTATTTCAGAATTAACGGTTGAAGATTTGGAACCAGTGTTATCAAGTTCTTTGAAATATTCAAGAGCAGAACAAGTAGAAATGTTTGAATCGATTACCAGTTATACGGAAGCAAACCAGAAAGGTGAAAATGTCTCGTTAAATGACGAAACTTCCCGTTTTGCCTTTGCCAATAAATTGCGAGGATTGACCATTTTGGGATACAAAGCTTCTGAATATGTTGGAGAGGAAGTCTTGGCATACCTTCCTGTGCCAGGTGAATATATTGCCTGTGGCGATGCACAGGAGCTTACTGGTGGTAAGGCGTGGTCCTTATAAACTAAAGAATAATCTAAAGTTAAAGGCCAAGAGGTAGATACTTAATCCCTCTTGGCTTTTTTATTTAATTTTCCATTTTTAAACCAAATAGATGAAAAGAAGAAGTTTTATCCAAAAAACGGCGCTAGGTACAGGAGCTATTTCTATAGGCAGTTCGTTGTCCTATGCCAATACGATACAAAGTCAAAATATCGCCCATCAATTTAATTTGAAATATGCCCCACATATAGGGATGTTCAAAAATCTTGCCGGGGAAGACCCTATTGATCAAATCAATTTTATGGCAGATCAAGGGTTTACTGCCTTTGAAGATAATGGTATGATGAAAAGAGAGGTAGCCGTACAGGAAAAAATGGGGGAAACATTGGCCAAACATGGGATGACCATGGGGGTTTTTGTTGTTGACAAGGGTGGAAACATGGAAAACACCCTAGCGGCTGGCAAACAAGAACATCTAGACATTTTTTTGAACGGTTGTAGAAGAGCGGTCGATGTGGCAAAACGTGTCAATGCAAAATGGATGACCGTTGTTCCAGGCGGTTATGAAAGAAGTTTGCCCATTGGTATTCAAAACGCCCATGTTATCGAAGCATTGCGGCGTGGGGCAGAAATTTTTGAACCACACGGTTTGGTCATGGTCCTGGAACCGTTATCAGACTCCCCCGACCTTCATTTGCAGACCTCTGAACAGACTTATTTGATTTGTAAAGGGGTTGATAGCCCGTCTTGTAAAATACTGTACGACATCTATCATATGCAAAAGAACGAAGGACATTTAATTCATAATATGGATATGACGTGGGATGAAATAGCCTATATACAGATTGGCGATAACCCTGGTAGAAATGAACCTACAACTGGTGAAATCAATTACAGAAATGTCTTTAAATGGATTCATGAGAAAGGATTTGAGGGTGTTTTAGGTATGGAGCATGGAAATTCCAAACAAGGTAAAGAAGGAGAGTTGGCGGTTATAGCAGCCTATAAGCAAGAGGATAACTTCCTATAAAGACCCCATTGAAAAGCGCGAGTTTAATTAGCTTCACAAACTGCCCACTTCCTATAAGTGAATAGCCCATAAACGTTTTATGGATTGTATTTCGTCGAAAAAAATAAACATTTCGATGAACTGCAGATAAGAATTGTAAGTATTTACCTACTTTTTCGTTTATTTGTATATGTCCCCATACCTACAATTACTTATCGTCTATAGCGCCTTGCTTTTAATATCCAAAATAAGCTACCTTATATACACTAAGGTTTCATCCAATTCATTGGCTACCTACAAATTGAAACTGATTTCAAGATGGAAACTTTTGGAAAATAATATCAAAATAAACTTTAACAGTTTATTCAACGATTTAATAAAGTTTCCGTAATCCAAGAAAGGTATTTCACCCGTATCTATTTTAAATTCTTTGTATAGACATGCTTTAATGGACAACTATATCACTATTTCAATTATTTACGTAGCTGCGTTAATTTTCTCCGGGGCATTGAGGCCCTACATTAAAAACGATACTTAATACCCTTATCTTAACCTCGGCTAGCTGTAACTAAAAAGTCCCCGATTTCACGGGGACTTTTTATTTAATGATCAATCGGTCTCATTTAAGAACCGCACATTAAACAGTCGTCATCAGCCTGTCCTTCTTTAGCCTTAGCGATCATCTCTTTCATCTCTTGAGGTGACATAGGCTGTATATCCAAATCCGCTTGCGGTCCTAATTTAGACACCCCGCTTGCAACAGCTTTGGTCTCGCTGGCAATGCCGGTAATAAGCTCCGTTGCTACCGCAACGCTTTCAGGAACTTCCTTTTTCTTGCTATTGTCCAATGTAAATTTGATTGCGTCTACAGCGGCTTTCGTACGCAGGTAATACATGCCTGTTTTTAAGCCGCTTTTCCATGCATAAAAGTGCATGGATGTCAATTTGGAATAGTTTGCGTTCTCCATAAACAAGTTCAAGGATTGGCTTTGATCTATGAAGTACCCTCTATGTCTCGACATATCGATGATATCCTTCATGCTCAGTTCCCAAACCGTTTTGTACAAATCCCTAATGTCTTGCGGTATTGTTTCTATATGCTGAATAGATCCATTGGCACGCATCAGTTCCTGCTTCATATCCTCGTTCCACATTCCCAAACCAACCAAATCTTCCAGAAGG
>JBBSKR010000080.1:0-14939 GCA_038256135.1 Flavobacteriales bacterium
CCATTGGCATGTATGCATTGAATATTATTGATGCGAACGTAGATGCGCATTTAAAACAGTTCAATATCGACGATGACCTAAGTTTTGATTTTGAGCCTTTTTTAAATTTGAACCAAGTAACAAATAGTCCCAACTACGGGATGGCATTAACCATAAAGTTTTGAATATGAGGATTGCACTTTTCGGATACGGAAAAATGGGCAAAATGATAGAACAAGTTGCAGTGGAACGTGGTCATGAAATCGTAGTCAGAATAGATGAGGATTCCCAAAACGTAGATTTGGAAAATGTGGATGTAGCCATAGATTTCAGTATGCCTAAAGCGGCTTTTGGTAATATTAAAAAATGTTTGAATACCAATGTTCCTGTCATTTCTGGAACTACCGGTTGGTTAGAGAACTATGAGGATGCGGTTTCGTTATGTAGGGAAAAAAAAGGTGCCTTTATCTATGCCTCCAATTTTAGCTTGGGTGTAAATATCTTTTTTGAGCTGAATAGTTATTTGGCGAAAATGATGCAGAAATTGCCCGAATACAAGATTTCATTGGAAGAAATTCACCATACCCAAAAATTGGATGCCCCCAGCGGAACGGCTATTACCTTGGCTGAAGGAATTATTGCAAATTCAGAATATGAACGATGGGAATTGGATTCCGACAGCAAGCAAACCTTACCGATTACCTCCAAACGTATAGGAAATACCCCAGGAACGCATGTTGCTTCTTATAATTGTGCTGTCGACGCCATTGAAATCAAACATACGGCATACAATAGGGAAGGCTTTGCTTTGGGTGCGGTGACCGCTGCTGAATGGATAGTAGGCAAGACGGGTATTTTCTCTATGCGGAATGTGTTAAACCTTGGTTAAAAAACGTAACAATAAATACACAATAAGACTGATTGCTACCGGATGGATTGCAGTAATATTAAAAATTCATCCCATTATAAAAAAACAAAAATATGAACGGTACCCAATGGATTATTTTCATACTAGTCATACAGGTAATACATTTTTTAGGCACTTGGAAGTTATATGTAAAAGCAGGTAGAAAAGCTTGGGAAGCAGCGATTCCCGTTTACAATGCCATTATCCTCATGCAAATAATCAACCGACCGAAGTGGTGGGTCATCTTGTTATTTATACCTATTATTAACTTATTGATGTTTCCGGTCATTTGGGTGGAGACCATTCGAAGTTTTGGAAGAAATAGCAGAATGGAAACCTGGTTGGTTGTCTTTACGCTTGGTTTTTATATCTTTTATGTAAATTACTCCTTGGATGTCACGTATGTTCAAGACCGGAGCTTGCAACCAAAAACCGCCATGGGGGAATGGGTAAGTTCCATTTTATTTGCCATCGTAGCCGCAACACTGGTACATACGTATTTTATTCAACCCTATGTAATACCTACCGGTTCACTGGAGCGGACGTTACGGGTCGGTGATTTCCTTTTTGTAAGCAAATTTCATTACGGAGCTAGAACTCCGATGACCACCGTGGCAGCGCCTATGGTACATGACACGCTACCTATTTTGGGGGTCCCCTCCTATTTAAAAAAACCACAACTCCCCTATTTTAGGTTACCAGGATTTACAAAAGTGGATAGAAATGATATTGTAGTATTTAGTTGGCCGGCAGATACCGTACGGGTATTTTTCAAAAAAGAAAAAGGTGTCAATAAACCCATCGATAAGAAATCCAATTACGTAAAACGTTGCGTCGGCATACCAGGAGATTCCTTGGAAGTTCGCAATGGCTATGTTTTTATTAACGGAAAGCAACTAGAGCTCCCTGGCAGCGCCAAACCCCAGTTTGACTATACCATCTATAGTTCAAAAGGGGTATCCTCAAGATTATTCGAAAAGCTTGGAGTTACCGATTATACGAGGAAATACCTTTCAAACCCTTTGAATCAAGATCAAGTCAATGCAATTAGAAATTATTTAATAGGATATAACCAAGCTGCTAATGGGCAAATTGAACTATTGACCAAAAGTAGCGGTATACCTGCCAAGGTGATTTCAAAATACAGGTTATCCCTAAAAGAGTTAACCGATAGGGAGCGTATGGTAGCATTAACCTCCGAAATGGTAGAAACCCTTAGGAACGATTCCACTATAGACTCCGTCATACAAATTGTCTCCCCAAAAGGAAGAAGAGGTATCAACCTGTTTCCTCAAAGTCCGGATTATCCTTGGAATTACAGTCAGTTAGGGCCTATTTATATTCCTAAAAAAGGAACAACCGTAGATTTAAATCTTAAGGATTTACCACTGTATAAAAAAATAATCAGGGAATACGAAGGGAATGAAATTACCGTCTCGGGCAATCAAATTCATATTAATGGGTCTCCGGCAACCAATTACACTTTTCAACAGGATTATTATTGGATGATGGGTGATAATAGAGATCACTCCGAAGACAGTAGGGCCTGGGGTTATGTTCCCGAAAACCATATTGTAGGTACCCCCATATTCATTTGGATGAGTTTTGATAACTTTACAGAGGGCATAAGCAACTGGCGCCCTAGATGGGACCGAATCTTTACTACGGTCAACGGTGATGGAGAGCCTCAATCGTACTTTAAGTATTTCTTGATTCTCTTGGCTGCTTATTTTATAGGAAATTGGTTTTGGAAGCGTAAAAAGGCAAAAAACTAATTGATTATATGAAGTTGATCCATCCGTCATATTTTCCAAACATACTTACGTTCAGTTATATAATGCATCATCCTATTTGTTGGGAAGTAAAGGATAATTATCAAAAACAAACCTTTCGGAACCGTACCTTTATCTGCACCGATCGGGGCAAACATATGCTCAGCATACCCATTGTACATGTTGGCAAAGCCAATGGAAGACAAAAATACAATGAAGTCGCGTTGGATAATTCGTACCCATGGCAACGAAACCATTGGCGCACCTTGGAAACGGCCTATAGAACATCCCCTTTCTTTGAATTTTATGAGGACGATATTAAACCTTTGTATACCTCTGAATTTAATCTATTACTGGATTTTAACTTGGAGACAATAGCAACGATTTTTGGTTGTCTCCAGTTAGAAATGCCAATGTCAGTTACCAACTCTTTTGAGGAAGATCCGAAAAACAAGGATGATTTTAGATTTTTAGTGAATGCTAAAAAAAAATACGGGGTATCGATGGAACCCTACGTTCAAGTTTTTGGAGATCGACATGGATTCATTGCTAATTTGAGTATTTTGGATCTGCTATTCAATGTAGGTCCCAATTCAGTGGATTATTTAAATAAAGAATTCCTACCAAAAACGGATGATTAGGTTTATAGCGCACTACGGCATTCATTTTATTGTCCCTATTTTTGTAGCTTTTTATTTTTACAAAGAAACCCGGATATGGGTGACCATCATCCTACTGTCAGCAATACTGATAGACATAGATCATGTTTGGGCATCTCCTATTTTTGACCCTAACCGATGTAGTATTAATTTTCATCCATTGCATACCTACTGGGCCATAGGAGTTTATGTTATCCTTTTTACCATAAAAAAAACGAGGGTGATTGGTCTCGGTCTTCTGATTCATATTCTGGCAGATATCGTAGATTGCCTATTTATTAGCTCCGATTTTAATTGAGGCCATAACTGGTTCGTGATCCGAAAGGTTCAGGTTATAATTTTTATGGCATAACACCTCTATAGATGGATCAACCAGTATAAAATCGATTCGAAAAGGGAAACGCCAAAACTTAATAGTCTGTCCATAACCACTACCTTTTTCCATAAAAGTATCCTTTAAATCCCCTTTAATAGTTAAATAGACACTAGAAAATTGGGTATTGTTAAAGTCTCCACTTACTATATTTCGATACGGACTAGTATTCATATGCTCCCGCACGATGTTCGATTGTTCCTGTTGTTTGGCAAAAGATTTACGAAGTCTACCGAATAACAAATCTGACCGTTCTCGCTTTATACTACCAGGCCTAATCTTTAAGGATTCTAAATGTAAGTTGTATAATCTAATCGTATCATTTGCAACAAGAATATCCGCAAAAACTGCACTATTTGTAGTTGACGGAAATTCTAGATTACCCTTTCCCAATATCTCATATTTGGAATAAATTGCCTGAATGACTCGGTTACTGTAATTATGAAAGTCAAAATCTACATAAGAAAAGGGATAATCCTTAAAATCATCTGTCCGTATTCTTTTATAATCAAACTCTTGAAAACAGACAATATCCGGATTCTCTTGTTTGATAAATCTTATGATGCTATCACCAGGTGTTCCATTCCTAAAATTTGATTTGCCATCAAAGTACAATCCATTAAAACTCATAATAGTCAAAGATTCCTTTTCACTTGAATTTGAATTTGAATTTGAATTTGAATTTGAAATATTGAATCTTATAAACGTTCCCAAAGTTAAATACCCCAAGATTAGTATGGAAAGTGGCAGTATCAGTAAAAATCTCCTCAATAGCAACCAGTACACAAAAAATAAAATATTGATCAATACGAGCAAGGGTACCGCTAAACTGATAAAAGCCAAACTTACGGAATTCGTATAGGGAACGATACAAGCTAGAAATAGGCAAAAAGCAAAAAATAAATTTACTATAAATGCTATTTTTTGAACAAAAGCAAGCCTTTTCATAAAATCAATTCTGCTTACCTGCCTGAAAAAGAAAATCCTTTTCTGCCTGGGACAGACTCTCATAACCAGACTTACTAATCTTGTCAAGTATGGCATCGATCTTTTTTTGATGGGTCTTTTTATCGTAGTCCGCTTTTGAAGCTGCGTTTGAATTTCCTCCTTGCTTTTTATACACGGTCTTCATAGATGCCTTCTTTTCCGACCTTTTAAAGAGATTGGCTATACCGTCCAAAAATTTTGAAAATCCGGAACCGATATCGTTTCCTTTTAATAACTGACTAGCATATAAATACCCCAATAAAGCACCTCCTAAGTGCGCCAAATGACCCCCAGAGTTGGATAAGGGCAACTGTACCAAATCCGTTAAAACAACAAAAGCACCTATGTACCACAATTTTACATTAAAAAAGATGAGCCGTACTTCTTGATTTGGCATATAGGTACAGACAAAAATAAGTATCGCGCTAGCCCCTGCCGATGCGCCAATAAGATATGCATTGGTATTAAAAAAGGCAGGGAAAATATTATAGCCCAAAACGAAAAATAATCCTCCCAAAATAACACCCAGTAGATAAACGTTCAAAAATCGTTTATTATCGAACAAATTAAGGAATATACGGCCTACAAAATAAATAAGCAGCATGTTCCAAAAGAGATGTCCAATTCCACCATGGAAGAAAGAATAAGTTACCAGCGACCATGGCTGAAATGCGATATCCACGATGTCATTGGGTAATTCAAACCATTGTACAATGCTATCGTTGGAAATACCTAACAGAAAGGGCACTAGGCTATTCACTATAAAAACCAAAACGTTAATCGCAATTATTTTTTCCGCTATGTTTAACCTGCTATACTGATATCTCAAATCTGGTTGCGCCATAAATTAGTTCCACCGTTTGTCATTAAACTCATTCTTTTTCCAATACCACATCATTAAGAAACCAAATAGGGCTCCCCCAACGTGGGCAAAATGTGCTATGCCTTGTCCGAATAGACTATAACCGGTAACCCCTGAGAACAAGTCCAGAGCGATCAGTACGGGTATAAAGAACTTTGCCTTTATCGGCACCGGTAAAAATAGCAGGAAAAGTTCGCTATTGGGAAAAGACATTCCAAAAGCGACCAATACCCCATATATTGCACCAGAAGCACCAACTACAGGGGTGTTGAAGGCACCAAGAAAATTATCAATCGTTGATTTACCTGCTATCGAATACCATTCCGTGTTATACTGACCGGCATTTATTATCTCTAAAACGCTACTTTCGGTAAGTCCGGCATCTACCAAGGCACTCATGCCTTCATTGAAATAATAGTAGTTAACCCCTATATGAATCAATGCGGCACCAAGACCGGCCGAAAGATAGAAAAACAAGAATTTATTTCTACCCCACATTCGCTCCAAGGGAGTTCCAAATGCCCAAAGCGCATACATATTGAATAAAATATGCATCAAACCGCCATGCATGAACATATGGGTGATGATTTGCCACAATTGAAAATGCTCGTTTTTGGGGAAGTACAGGGAAAACCACGCGTACATTTGTTCTCCGAATAAGCCGGTTGCAACAAAAAACAGAACATTGATTATAAGTAAGTGTTTGATTGTCTCTGTTAATCTCCCCATTTAAATAAATTTTCGGTCAATATCATTCTCGGTTATCGTAATATATACTTTCTTGTTAAACGGACTCAAAGTAGTTTCCTTACAGGCAAACAAATCGTTCACGAGTCTAACTTGGGAAAATTCATCCAAGGTCTCCCCTGTTTTCACCGATAAGGTCTTTGCGAGGGTTTTGGCCAACATATCACATTGGGAAAAACTATCACCCGGCACTTCTTGCTGAAAATCGGATATCAACTGTTCCATAATCATCTGCACTTCACTTTCTGCCACTAAAACCGGCACCCCCTTTATTTCCACGCCATCTTCTAGGATCTCACCGAATACAAAGCCGACCGTACATAGATTTTCCCTTATTTCTTTTAGGATACTTATCTCATTTGACGAAAATGATAAGGTAAGGGGAAACAATAACTGTTGGCTTACCGCCTCCTTAATGGTAATATTTTTAAGGAACTTTTCATATAGAACCCGCTGATGCGCCCTACTTTGATTGATGACTACCATACCTGATTTAATGGTGGTAATAATGTATTTTTTTCGTAGTTGGAACGTTGTGGTCGTTGTATCCCCTACTTCCTTATCGCCGTCAAAAATACTACTATTTACGATTTCGGATTCAAATTGCAGGTTACTGTTGTTGTCATTACCTACAGCTTCATCCAAACCAACGTACATATTTTCCCAACCTTTGACATTCTGTTTTGAATAATTGCCAGTAGCCTTCCCTTTGGTGGATTTAATGCCTTCAAAAGGATTAAATGAGGAATCTACGATAACTTGGGGTATTCCGGCTTGCTTATTTTTATAGGCATAGGGCGTCTCCAAGTTTTGGTCCTGCTCAAAATCAAGTGCGGGAATCACATTGAACTGCCCTAGACTGTGTTTGACCGTAGATTTTAGAATAGCGTACAAGGTATGCTCATCATCGAATTTTACTTCAGTTTTCGTAGGATGGATATTAATATCTATGGTACTTGGATCTACTTCCAAATTTAGAAAATAGCCGGGATGTGTTCCTGGTCGAATTAAACCCTCAAAAGCACCTAGAATGGCATGATGCAGATACGGACTTTTGATAAACCTATTGTTGGCAAAGAAGAATTGCTCACCCCTGCTCTTTTTGGCAAATTCCGGTTTTTGGATATAGCCCGATATTTTTACCACCTGTGTTTCTTCACCGACGGGGACTAATTTTTCATCTGTTTTTCTTCCAAAAATATGTACGATGCGTTTTCTAAAATCATTGGACGGCAATTGAAAGACGTCACTACCGTTGTTGTAGAAATTTAATGAAACCTGTGGGTGTGCCAATGAAATTCTATGGAATTCATCGGTGATATGCCTATACTCTACATGATCCGATTTTAAAAAATTACGTCTCGCCGGAATATTAAAAAATAGATTTTTAACGAGCATGGACGTCCCTTTGGGCGCTACTACTACTTCTTGGGCAACTACTTTACTCCCTTCAATCTTTATTCGCGTTCCTATTTCATCCTCATCGGTCTTGGTAAGCATTTCCACATGTGCAATTGCTGCAATAGAGGCAAGTGCCTCTCCCCTAAAACCTTTGGTATGTAAATTGAAAAGATCTTCGGCTTTCTGTATTTTAGAAGTGGCGTGCCGTTCAAAACTTAAACGGGCATCGGTTCCGCTCATTCCCTTTCCATTGTCAACCACTTGTATCAAGGTCTTACCACCATCCTTTACAATGAGTTGTATTTCGGTAGCACCGGCATCTATGGCGTTCTCTAATAATTCCTTTACCACCGAAGCCGGACGCTGTACCACTTCACCCGCAGCTATCTGGTTCGCTACGTGATCTGGTAATAGTCTAATGATATCGGCCATTATGAAGAATAGAAAATTGAGAGGTCAAAATCGATAATATACAGGAAAACCAGAATTAATAAAGCCAAGATTACCACCATTCTAATCTTAATATTTCGATCGCCTTTTCTTTTGGCATCTGCAAGGGCATTATTGATCTTACTCTTTAATCCTCTCGATGTATGCAGGGTACTGCGAAACTGGTCGAACTTTGGTTCAATTTTATACGGATTAGGCTTTTCTTTGTTATCATAGAACCTAGGATTGTACTCGAATTGCCTATTTTTTCGTAACCTCGTAATTTTGCTCAACATACCCATAATATCAAAGTTACTTAAATTACAAAAATTGGGGGTATTCCGAATGCCAAAATTTGTTAACAGTAGTGAAGTCCGAACTCAGGCTTCAAGTTCAAATTCAAACCCAAGTTCAAGTTCAAGTTCAAGTTCAAACTCAAATTCAGGTACCTAAAAATACTTCGAAACAAAATCAGCTACCAAGAACGGCCATTTTTATAGCAGCAATTGCCGCTTCAGTACCCTTGTTGCCGTACTTTCCACCGCTTCGATCTATGGCTTGTTGCATCGTATTGTCGGTGAGTACACAGAAAATAACAGGCACATCCAACCTAACATTTAAATCTTTAATACCCTGTGCGGTGGCATCACAAACAAAATCAAAGTGCTTGGTCTCTCCTTGAATCACACTACCAATGGCAATGACCGCATCAACTTTCTGTGTCTCGATCAGCTTCTTTGAGCCATAGGTGAGTTCAAAACTACCGGGTACGTTCCATCTAATAATATCGGCTTTTACAGCCCCACAATCCAACAAGGCCTCTTCGGCCCCGGTATATAATCCTTCGGTTATATCAGGATTCCACTCTGAAACAACAATCCCAAACCGAAGACCCTTCGCGTTTGGGATTGTTGCTTTATCATACACTGATAAATTTTTATTGCTTGTAGCCATTATGCCCCACTTTTAGCCATTCCTATAAAAGCGTTTATAGAGTTTGCATTTTCCGATTTTGGATACTCCTCCTTTATGCGTTGAAAAAAGCCCAAAGCCTTATCCTTTTCTCCCATTTCCAAAGCCGTAACCCCTGCCTTATATAAAAATTTTGGAGTTGTAAATTCATTTTTGCTATGCGAAGCGGCAGCTTCATAGTATCCTAAGGCGTCAGATGGCTGATCTAATTGCATAAAGGCATCTCCCAATCCGCCTTTGGCCAATGCTCCTAAAATTGCATCCTCAGAACTAAAGTCCTCCAAATACGAAATTGCTTCTTGATAATTATTCATATTCAAATAAGACATACCGGCACCATAATTAGCCAGATTAGCGGCTTTTGTACCACTGTATTCCTCTATGATGTCCAAAAAACCATATTTACCTTCCGCACCTTCCAAAGCCAATGTAAACAATGAATCTTTTGCAGTGGTACTTGCCAAGGCCTGATCAAAATACTGTTGAGGGTAGTACATTTCATTGGCAGCACTCGCCTCTTTAGGTTTAAGCACAAATTGATTGTAAGCCAAATAACCTAGAACACTAATGGCAATAACACCTATTGCGCCCAAAATATAATTCTGATTCTTAGAAACCCACTCCTCAGATCTTGTAGCTCCTTCGTCCAAGGAACTAAATACCTCGGCGGTAGTACTTTCCTGTTCATCGAATTCTTGCTTTTCAGCCTTCGTTTCGGGTTTATATCCTCTTTTCTTATATGTTGCCATCTCTATTTTTATTGGTCGCGCAAAAATAAAGTTTTTATTGAAATCCTATAGGGTATTTATTCGTTATTTTTGGATATTTTACGGGAGTTTTGATCCGTCCAAATCCAAAATTCAAGAATTTTAATGCTGCTGAGACATTTATCATTGATCAATTACAAAAATTTTGAATTCAAAGAATTGCTTTTCGATTCTAAAATAAATTGTTTTGTTGGTGATAACGGGGTCGGGAAAACCAATATTTTGGATGCCATTTACCATCTTTCCTTCGGCAAAAGCTATTTCAATCCTATTTCTTCTCAGAACATACGACATGGGTCAGACTTTTTTGTAATTGACGGAACCTTTGAAAAAGAGGAACGGGAAGAAAAGGTGGTCTGTAGCTTAAAAAGAAACAATAAAAAAATCATCAAGAGAAATGGTAAGGCATATGACCGCTTTGCAGATCATATTGGCCTTTTGCCCTTGGTGATTATTTCGCCTGCGGACCGTGACTTAATCATTGAAGGTAGTGAAACCCGTAGAAAATTCATCGACGGCGTCATCTCCCAATCGGACAAGACCTATTTGCAACAACTTATCAATTACAATAAAGTAGTATCCCAACGCAATGCCCTTTTAAAATATTTTGCTGCAAACCGAACCTTCAATAAGGATAACTTAGCGGTATACAATGAACAATTACATACCTACGGAACGGTCATTTTCGAAAAAAGGACGGCATTTTTAAAAGCCTTTATTCCTATTTTTCAAAAACAATACAAAGCGATTACAGGAAATACCGAAGAAGTTGGGCTTAGCTATGACAGTAGATTATTGAATGACAATTTACTTAGATTATTGGAAAAAAACCTAGAAAAAGATAGGGCCTTGCAATATACCAGCGTGGGAATTCATAAAGATGATCTCAATTTTGAAATTAGTGGCTACCCGATCAAAAAATTTGGAAGCCAAGGCCAGCAAAAGTCATTTCTGATAGCTTTGAAATTTGCCCAATTCCACTTTATGAAAACCCTAAATCAAGTAACCCCTATTTTGATTTTGGATGATATATTTGATAAATTGGATGAACAACGGGTATCGCATATCATTGCATTGGTCAACAATGAAAATTTTGGTCAGATATTCATTAGCGACACCCATGCCGAACGAACGGAAGAAGTGGTGAAAAAAATTCATCAATCCTATAAAATAGTTAAGCTATAATGGTGAAATACCTAATTTTAGTAAGCGCATTCTTTTTCATCTCTTGTAATACGGAGATAAAAAAAGACCAGTTACCACTATTGAACGGCTATTGGGAAATTAAAGAGGTTACCTTTACCGATGGAACCAAAAAAGAATATAAAATGAACAGCACGGTCGATTTTATATTCTTAGATTCCCACAAGGGTTACCGAAAAAAAGTAAATCCTAAATTTAATGGTACTTTTGAAACTTCCGATGATGCTGAACCACTTCGTATACTTGTTGACAATGATTCCATTTTCATGGAATATAATACGGATTTAAATTCTTGGAAGGAAGTTTTACTTTCCCTTTCCAACAACAACTTTTCAGTGCAGAGCGAACAGGGTATTAGGTACCATTACCAACGCTATGAACCTATAAATATAACCCCATAATGCCAAAGCGAGAGAACGAAAATTTATCTATAAAAGAAGCACTTTCCGCATTTATTCAGAAAAATAAATTAGGAAAAGGTATGGATAAGGTTGAGGCCAGAGAGGCTTGGGCTAGGTTGATGGGCAATGGGGTCAATAACTACACTACAGCCGTTGAATTAAGAAACGACACCCTTTTCGTTTCCCTATCCTCCTCTGTTCTTCGGGAAGAATTGAGTCTGGGTAAATCCAAGATTATTGCCATGATCAATGAGGAAATAGGGAAGGAAGTCGTGAAGAAATTGGTGCTGCGTTAGTTGTTGGTTGATGGTTGTCGGTTGTCGGTTGTTGGTTGTCGGTTGATGGTTGTCGGTTGTCGGTTGTTGGTTGTTGGTTCATGGTTGAAAAAACCGTTTTTTTACAACTAAAATGCTCTTCTTGATAGTACATTACATACGCTATAGAGAAGCCATCTAAAAAATATAGCTGCCCTAAATTCGAGCGGAGTAGAAAATATGAACCTATTTAGAATAAATCCATCTTGAATCTGCTCGAGGTTGCAGAGACATCGAAATTTCTCATTCCAATTTATTTGCCGATAAATAGAGTAAAAAAATTATGGTAACTCCTAATAAACAAAAACCAGCCCTGTAGAGGCTGGTCACATATTTTTAGCTTAATCCTGCATTAGTAAACTACCTCGGGGCAAGCCCACGAGGCATTGTAGGAAAACAACCTGAAAATTTTGAGGCAAGCCTTGGGGCATTTAAATCTCGATTATCGAGTAAATTTCCCTTCCGGCAAAATGGAATGCGCCTTCAATAGCGGCATTCTCATCACTATCGGAACCGTGCACTGCATTTTCTGCAATATCCGTTGCAAATAATTTACGGATGGTACCTTCAGCAGCTTCAGCAGGATTCGTAGCGCCGATCAATGCCCTAAAATCCTCAACGGCATTTTCCTTTTCCAAAATAGCGGAAACGATTGGTCCCCTTGTCATAAACTCAACCAACTCATCGAAAAAAGGTCGCTCCCTATGTACACCATAAAATTCTTGTGCATCCCTAAGGCCCAGTTGCGTATATTTCATAGCCACTATTTTAAACCCGGCAGCCGTTATCTTTCCTAATATTGCCCCAATATGTCCATTTTCAACAGCATCTGGCTTTATCATGGTAAACGTTCTATTCGTACTCATAACTTAAATTTTGCGCAAAAATACATTTTTCCCATTAACTAACAACTATTCAAAGGTCTGTTCCAATTTATCCAATACAATCCCATTGTCCCCGATAATCTTAAAACCGACATGATTACGATTAAAATCAAACTCCAATAACCCAAAACTTTCGGTAAAAATAACCGACCCCACACGGTATGGATTGGGTTCTCCTGTAAAACCCTTGTAAGCATGGGTCAATCCGCTACTGGTAAAATCAATTAATGGATATTTCATTCCATCTATTTGTGTTTTTGAGAATTCCGATATATGGCGATCCCCAGATAATACGATTACCCCTTGTGCCTTTGAATGCATAATTAATTCCATTAAACGATCTTGCTCGTGTGGAAAATTTCCCCAACCTTCAAAACCATGTTCATTGGACAACACTTGCACGCTACTTAAAATAATATTAAAATCCGCTTTTGAATCGTTTAATTCCTTTTGTAACCACATCCATTGGGTTTCGCCTAAAATAGTTCCGGTTCCGTAAGCATTAGGTTTAATGCGCTTGTCGGTTTCTGTATCGGGCGTTAAGGGTGTTCTAAAGTATCGGGTATCCAAAACAATTACATTTATTGAACCCTCGTTAACAACATATTCCTTAGATGTATATACTCCTTCCTGTTCCCTCAACTTACTATCGGTGGGCACTTTCATGAAATTCAAAAACTCTTGTTGACTTTTAGCTTTGGCCTTGAATTCCACACCACCATCATTAAGTCCGTAATCGTGATCGTCCCAAGTACCAATCATATCGGTAGTTTCGACCAGTTTTTTATATCCTTCCACCTCATTCTGTTCGGCATACATACCTCGTAACTTATCCATATCATCGGTATCCGCATAGATATTATCTCCTCCCCAAACCCATAGATCTGGCTTCGTATTCAGAATGTCATCCCATAATAGGTTGGGCAGATCGGTTCTATTACAAGAACCAAATGCCAGGGTGAAATCGGCTTTTCTACTTTCATCCTCAAGTACTGTTCTACTTGTAGAACAAGAAAAAAGTAGCGCGGTAAAAAATAGGTATTTGGTGATTTTCATTTGGCATGGTGATTTCAAGGTAAAATTAAGCGATTCAAATTAAAGCCTTTGTTATTAAATTGTATCTTTGCCGCCATGAATTTAGAGCACCTAAATGCGCTGAAAAAGCTACTTTCTTCTCCAAAGAAGATAGCTATTATTCCACATAAAAATCCTGATGGCGATGCCATAGGATCTACATTGGCGCTTTGGCATTATCTGGTCAACAACGGCCATACGGCGAGCATTGTTTCCCCGAATGATTTTCCCAAATTTTTAAAATGGATGCCCGGTGCTGAGCAAATCCTGAATTTTGAAAAGGAAAATACCCAGGCTAAATCATGCATTGATGGTGCCGACGTAATTTTTACGCTAGATTTTAATCACTTGGGGCGTGTGGGTCAAATGAGAGAAACCCTAGAAACTGCCAACGCGACATTTGTTATGGTAGATCATCATCAAGAACCCTCTGATTATGCGAAAATCATGTATTCTGATGTAGGCATGAGTTCGACCTGTGAAATGGTATACAACCTTGTAAACCAGTTAGGCGACACCAATAGTATTACTTCGGAAATGGCCAACTGTATATATACCGGGATCATGACCGATACCGGTTCCTTTAAGTTTTCCGCAACTACCAGTAATACCCATAGGGTTGTAGCTGATCTCATGGATAAAGGCGCGAAGGGCACAGAAATTCACCATCGCATTTACGATACCAATTCTCCCAGCAGATTGCATCTTTTAGGTTGCGCCTTGAAGAACATGGTCATTCTACAGGAATTCCAAACCGCCTATATCACCCTTAGCCAAGAGGAATTGGATAAGTATCACTATCAAAAAGGCGATACCGAAGGGTTTGTCAATTATGGATTGACCTTGGAAGGAATTCGTTTTGCCGTCATCTTTATCGAAAACAAGGAAGAAGGAATTTTAAAGATTTCCTTTAGATCTGTGGGTGATTTTTCGGTTAACGATTTTGCCAGAAAGCATTTTAACGGAGGGGGACATACCAATGCCGCCGGAGGTAAAAGTGATGATTCAATAAAAGATACGATTGCCTATTTCACCTCGTTATTACCCCAATACAAGAATCAACTACAATCATGAGAAGAGGTTTGATCATTTTTCTTTTGATAGCTCTCAGTAGTTGTGGCGGACCTGAACCTAGAAAGCCAGTGCAAACCAAAAGTGGGAGCTTTTTTAAAGCATCCATCGAAAGGAGCCGTAAATTATTGGAATCC
>JBBSKR010000081.1:0-14893 GCA_038256135.1 Flavobacteriales bacterium
AAATGGTTTCAGCTCTGGTTCAAAACTTTTGACGATTTATTTGAAGGTAAACCAGCAACAAAGGCAAAGGAGACCGTAGGTAGAATGGCAGCGGGCCAATACATTACGACATGGCAAAATAGACCGGAGGAATATCAAAAAGCCAAGTAGCCAACCCCTTGGTTTCAAATTAAAGGCAAAAAATACAGATCAAGTATTACCAACATATTGAAATCGTTGAACTTAATAGCCATGGAGGAAATAGATGAACAAACCATGCCCCAACTGTTTAAGAAACTACAGTATAATTCAATTGACAAGAATTAAGGTTAAGGCACAAAACCATTTGGAGAGCACAATTAATATGGTGCAAATTAAAATTTCAAGAATATCCAAATCATAAACAAATTTTGATATTATCCAGATTTATGCTTGATTCACCTAAAGATTAATTTCTACACCTGACTTAAGGCGCTAGTTTAATTTAAAAGTCAATTTCCATAGGATATAAAATTTCTATCCCAAAGAAGGTTGAATAAGATATATCTGTATGACAGAAAAAAAGAACATTGAGTCTTTCCTTTTTAATTATTTACTATCGGAAAAAACACGTGAAAAAGCTGAAAAAGTCATTCTTAAAATTGCCCTAGTCAGCTTTTTTATTCATCTGGCTTTAATCTATGTTTTAAAATTTGATTTTATAGAGTTTCCGTCCAGTTCAGAATTATTCAATAATCCCATATCGGCGGTATATACCCCATTTTCTTTTATTCTTATTTATGAAGTCTATCTTTTAATTTATTACCTGCCCAAATCCTTTACCACCTATATCACAAAACAATATGAAATTATTACGCTTATAATTATTCGAAAATTGTTCAAAGACCTCTCGGCTTTGGAGCTCTCTTCCAATTGGTTCGAAATAAAAGGAGACCTTCAATTTACTTACGATTTAGTAGCTTCCCTTTTGCTATTTTATTTGATTTTTCTATTCCAAAAGCAAGGAAAGCGAAAATTCGAACAACAAAAAGATAATCAACTTACCATTGAAAATTTCATAAAAAAGAAGAAGCTTATTGCGGTCATTCTAGTGCCCTTATTTTTGGTGATGGCCTTATATACGTTTATCGACTGGGCTTCAGGAATTTCCCTTTCTTCCAATAATATTCCTGAATTTGAGAGTATCAATAATATCTTTTTCGACCAATTTTTTACGGTATTGATTTTGGTGGATGTAGTTTTACTTTTAATTTCCTTCTTTTACACACATCATTTCCATAAGATCATTAGAAACTCCGGCTTTGTTATTTCGACTATATTAATCCGGATGTCCTTCGGGGTTAGCGGTTTAATTAGCACCATATTGATAGTAGCTGCTGTTCTATTTGGTTTGGCAATAATCTCCATTCACAACCAATATGAAAGAACTTCTTTGCCGGATAAACTAAATGAAATGTAAGCACCGTTAGGGTCAAGAACTAATTTCGAAATCGTACATTAGGATACGTTGTAATCAATTTAAAAGAACTAACTCACAGTGATGCTGATCATCGTAGCTAAATGGATCGTGTTACTTTTTGGAGGATTCATTTTTGGGGTTGGATTTCTAATGTTATTCGTACCCAACAAAGCGCGAGCTATACTTAAAAAAGCGGGGAGTACGCACTTTATCAATTACGCTGAAATTACTGTTCGGCTTATACCGGCAACCGCATTGATCCTGTATGCTGCCAACGCGAAAATTCCCTTCGCATTTTCAGTTTTTGGATGGATTATGGTGATTACCTCTGTCATACTCTATTCTGTGCCTAGAAAATTACACCATAGTTTTTCACTAAAAAGTGCAGAACTTCTTCAACCCTTATATGTTCAGTTTTTATCGCCATTAGCCTTTCTAATGGGTGTGCTTATCATTTATAATGCGTTGTAGAAATAGTATTCAAGATGTGCCTCAAAAAATTAATAGTTTTTGCAAACTCAAATTTAGTATCTTACTGGTCAGCAACTTAAAATCAATATAACATGGAACGCATCACCAATCCAGATTCTGGTAGTCATCGTAGAATGGGCAAAAATTATGTCCTTACCCAACAAGAAATTGAGCAGTACAATGAGTTGGGCTATCTGGTGCTCCATGATGTATTGACGGAGGAAGAAATGCAGTTCTTAGACCCCTGGTTCGATCATTTTGTGATGGGCAAGGAAGCGGAGCGCATGAAAAGGGATTTCTGCGATATGTCCCAACCCTATGGTACGCCCATGGAAGAATTTCAATTGGTAAACGCCATGCTACCCAGTACCTACCGGCCCGAACTGGCGAACAATAGCTACCACGAAATCACCCAACATATAGCCAACCAATTATATACAAAGGGCAAAGTGGCCATGGACTATGAGCAGTTTTTGGCTAAAAAACCGAGTAAAAAAGGAGCGGAATTTGCCATGCACCAAGATTTGGGCTACTGGCCCAAAACAGAAAATACGTGGACCGCTACATTTTCCTTAGCCCTTACAGATTCTGATCTGGTCAATGGTTGTTTGCAAGTACTGCCCGGCACCAATAAAGAAACGGAACTGCGTAAGCATTTTCCAAAATCCTTTAGCAATGAAGATAAAGATGCCGGTGCTTCTAGGAATAAAAGCCACACCTTGGTCATTGAGGAACGCAAAGATGACGCAGTCGTATACCTGCCCGTAAAAAGAGGCAGCATTACCGTTCATGACGAACGTATCGTGCATGGTTCTGCCGGAAATGATTCCAATGACTGGCGCAAAACCTACGTGGCCGCTTATAGGGATGTAGCTACAATTGCCAAAGAACGTGCCATTGGATTCACGCATTCCCATAATGATGTGGTGGATTGGGATAGTATCATCAAATAAAATGGCTATTCAATCAAATCTAAATTCCCGTACACACTGTTTTAGAGAACGGCGCCTTGCAATTTTTGATCTTTGTTGGGCAATTCGGCTTCACCGAACATTTCCTTTAAATTTGTTTCTATGGTCAAGCTAATGTCCGTTAACGGCACATCGCCAATTCTATTCTCAAAAGGATCCTCGGTTCTTTCCCCTATAAAATCCAAAGACAAAAACACGAAATTGATCAATAGGCATAAGGGTATGTTCCACCAACCTAATTCACTCACAAAAGCAAAAGGTAACAGTGTACCTTGAATTAAAACGAAAACACGGGAGAAAAAACTATAGGCTCTAGGGAGTGGTGTATTTTTAATCCGTTCACTTTTACCTTGATGATTATTGAATTCTGTCAAGGTCTCCGATAATTGAACAAATCTAAAGTCTGATATATAGCCTTTAAGGTAGGCTCGTTTTAAATCATCCCCTTGAATTTTCAATAAATAGTTCGGAGGATTTTCCTTTTTCAACACCTTATCATATTCATCTTTTGAGATAAATTCCTTAATATCTTCATACCGGTTATTTCGTTCTATGATTTCGTCCCTAGGTCCGTTATAATGATTGTGGGTACGTAGAAAAACCCTTAGGGCATGAACGAAGGCTATTTGTCTAAATATCAATCGTTTTTGTAAACGCCATATTTCTACTGTATCCTGTACATCGGGAGCCAAAATAAATGTTTGTACCTCGCGCGCCCAGGCCCTACTATAATTCACCAGCAATCCCCATATCTGCCGGCCTTCCCACCAGCGTTCATAAGCATGATTATTCTTAAATCCTAGATAAATCGCCAATGCTGTACTTAAAGTGGCTATGGCACTAAAGGGAATAGAAAACTTTTGATATCCTAATTCTATATGAAGCACGTAGGCAATTATTGACAGTATAAAGAAATAGGTCAAGGGTTTCCATAAATAGAAGAGTAAAATATTTATCTTAATATTTCTTGACAATAACATAGTTTGAATTTTCAGCTAATGTAATTTGATAAGGAGTCTATTTTACTTTTTTAATCATTGTTTAACATAAGATTTGCTGGGCATTAAAAACCGCGATTACAAAAAAAAAGTCTTTCCCCTTGGTTTGATACATTTCGGCAATCTAAAAACTGACAGAATCGTATAGACGGTATGTTCAATATTCATACGGAAAGGCGTATTTCGATCTCCGTTTCTGCCGATTATTTTTCTAGCCATGCAAAATTTGAGGAGGCGGGTTTTGAACAAAAAAGAAGTGCCTTATCTTTATCGTATGGTATAACCTATAGGCTTCGATAATCTTAGTGATGAAAAGAAAAATCATATTTTTAATCGTGTTCATTTTTTCTGCTGTACTTTTCGGCCAAGAGCCCATGGAATGGAATCCCAATTATGAGCTACAGTTAAGCGACTACCAATCCCCTCAAACCGAAATTAGTCCAGAGCTTACCTCCTATTCCATTTATTCCGGTTCCAAAATCGATTTTAGTTTTAATATGAGCTCGGTGGCCTTTATGTTCACCAAAAATTTCAATAGTAAGGTCAAGGCCATATTTCATAAAAATCTGGCCGTTTTAATTGCACCGGATACATTGACCGCGAATCAATTGGTACGATTTGGTCGTTACGATTTTGATTTGGTAGAACTCTATTCCAGAAAAATACGGAAGAAAATATATGAGGAAAAAGGCGCCTTTACCGATGCCAAATTTTTACAGCCGATTTTTAATGAGTTTCAGGAAGAAATGAATACGGTAAGTGCCCAGGTATTTAAGGCTACGGATTTCGGCAAGGATTCCGTTTTACTACAACAGGAACATAAAAAATTACTATTACAGTTAAAGGCCTTATCTGATTTCTGTGCCAGTTGCAAACCCGATAAAAAGTAAGATTAAATCAACCAAGACCATTTTTTCGCTCACTTACCTAAACTATATAGATTATCGCTTTGTGGGTAACTGTGAGTTCTACAATTCAGCCTGTGGACGCTACAATTGAGTCTGAATTATTAAAGGATTAGGCTTTATCATCCCATCTTTGGGTATTGCTAAACCAAACAGCTATGGAAAACACCATCACCATCTTCATCTATATTCATGCCATTTTTGGCGGCATCGGTCTTATTACCGGTATTGGAAGCACGCTGGTAAAAAAAGGGAAACCAAATCATATTCTTTTAGGCAAATGGTTTACTTGGTCCATGATCATTAGTTCGTTGATATCGTTGGTAATCGTTAGGATGCCCAATCACATCAACAACTTTCTATTTCTAATCGGACTTTTTACCATTTACATGGTGCTCGCCGGGAATAGGGCGCTCACTTTCAAATCGGTCAAAAAAACAAAGGCGAACGCAGTGGACAAATTAGTTTCCGGTGCCATGATTTTTAGTGCCCTTTTAATGATCGGATTCGGAATTAATGGGCTTGTCCATTCCCAATCCGGAGGTATTCTCTTTTTATTTTTTGGACTTTTTGGCATATTCTTACCCTACGGTGATTTTCAACTATTCAAGAAAACAGTTGAAAACAGAACGTTGTGGCTTATTAATCATCTAAGTCGCATGCTAGGGGCACTAATAGCCTCAGTTACCGCATTTTTGGTCGCAGGCATGAAATACGATAACCTCTTTGCCTGGATGTTACCAACCCTAATAGGTACGGTGTACATCATTTATTGGACCAGAAAAGTGAAGGGAAAAATAAAAATGAAACCTGTTCGGAAATCCTAGCGCTATTCCTTTAAGTCCATTTTCTCGGCAAAGTACTCACAGAAATCCTTCATGGTCGCAGTCATTTTTTCGTCTTGTGTAGCTTTAAGAAAAGTATCGGTAAGGGACACCAAAGTTTGATGAAAAAAGGTTTTCATTTCATCTACTGGCATGTCTTTGGTCCAAAGGTCAATTTTTAGGGATTCCTGATTTTTACTGTCCCAAACGGATAGTAACATCGCTTTTGCCTCCTCATTTTCGATACCCCCATCTTGGGCAGACCAATTCAACGTTTCAGGAATTCTATTTTCATCCAATCCTACGCGCAATGTAATTTCTGAAGTGTGTAAATCTGCCATTTAATTTCTTGGTTTGTAATTTGATTTTTTAAATATCTCTTCCGCAGGCATCGTCAATAGTTGTTTCATATTCACGGTATTGTTCTCCATAAATGCCCTTACAATTTGCCAGCCTACATACCTGCCCAATCTCCCTGGGGAATCATTATCCACTTCCAATCCAAATTTTGAAAATGGTGCGGGATCCAAAAACCGTTGGTTCAATTTATTGTCCGTACTATATAAATATTCGTTTTCAATAAAATTGCGCCACATAGGTTCTTCATTGGCAATGGCCCATTCCAAATCGGCCACTGAATAAGCGATTTTTTTACGGTCCTCTACATCGGGCATTAATTTATCCTTTAGATATAGTTCCTTGCCAAAATAAATCATACGTGCCAAAAACGAACGGTCTCCTGGCCGCGGAACCACTTGCTTGGCAAAGGCGCTTGCAACATCGCTAACCAAATAATTGCGGTCCAACGAATGTGCTACATAGCGTTGAAATCCACCGTAGTACTTGTGTTGGGGCCCTAAGTAATTATCTAGGCTGATAAACAATAGACTGTCGGTCAAAATAATCCTATTGTTGTAATCCACATCGTTCGTTACCGTCAAAACTTTAGGTACTTCATATTCCGGAAAATAGTACTTAACGTGTTTGAAAAGATTCTCCAAGCCTTCCTCTTCATCCTCAAAACTACGGAAGGCGTTACCTACTTCCTGAAACAATTCTATTTGTAGGGAATCCTCCATTTTGGCTATCCAAACACTATCCGGTGCCGGAAAAAGATAGGGATACAGCTTACGTAACGCCGGTAAGCCTTCCTCTCCTGCCGAGGCAAATTCACGATCAAAACGGGATATTCTAAGGTCCATCGGTATGGCGGCTATTTCCTCCTGCGTTTTATCTGTGTCATTACATCCAAAAAGTAGGATGAAAACTGACAATAACAAAAAAATAGGTCTGACCCTGTTAAGTATTTTACAATACATTTTATTTTTCACGGTGTTCAACTTATTTTTAAGGCAAAGTTAATAGATTTAAATAAATAAATTGGAGCGGTATGCAAACTGAAAAGGTAATTGACCACATTGTAGCATGGTTGAAGGATTATGCCACAAAGGCTAAACAAAAAGGTTTTGTAATCGGGGTATCAGGAGGCATTGACTCTGCAGTCACCTCTGCACTTTGTGCCAAAACAGGACTGGACCTTCTATGTTTGGAAATGCCGATCCATCAGGCACCGAATCAATCGAACCGTGCGGCAAGGCATATTGAGTGGTTAGAGGAAAACTTCCCAAATGTTAATAGACGTCACGTAAACTTGACGACGGTATTCGATAGCTTGGTAGCCGCCTTTCCAACTGTTGACAATGAAGAAGATCGTTTTATGTCATTGGCCAATACCAGAGCAAGACTACGCATGACAAGTTTATATTATTTTGCAGCCTTGCATCGCTATTTGGTTGCAGGTACCGGAAATAAGGTCGAGGATTTTGGCGTAGGCTTTTACACCAAGTACGGTGACGGTGGCGTAGATCTTAGCCCCATTGCCGATTTAACCAAGACCGAGGTATATGATATTGCCAAGGAACTTGGAGTTAATGACGAGATTATTAAAGCGGCACCTACCGACGGACTTTGGGGCGATGATCGAACCGATGAAGACCAAATCGGAGCTTCCTATCCAGAACTGGAATGGGCCATGACCATGAAGGACGAAGGAAAAACACTAAGCGATTTTGAAGGAAGACAAAAAGAAGTTTTCGCTATATTTCTCAAATTTAACACCATGAACCAACATAAGATGCTACCGATACCTGTTTGTGAGATTCCAGAAAGCTTAAAATGACCACTTGACTAATAATCAGGTTAGTAAATCGAAAAAGTTTAGGGTTATGACTGATTACGTCAAATTTTATTCATCTTTGATTTCTAATTTAGATTTTTTAACCTTACATTGCATGTGAGTTTTTTTCGACAAATGCGGTTGTGAAAATCTATCAAAATCAACTTTTAATGATCAAAGTAATAATAGCGGATAACCACCCCATCATTAGAATGGGCGTTCGAAAGGTTTTAGAATCCGCGGATGGATTTGAATTAATTCACGAAGTAGCCAACACTGAAGAACTTTTTGAAAAACTAAAGGACACCACGCCCGATGTGGTTATGTTGGAAATGGACATACCGGAAATGAACGGAATAGCCGCCTTACGTAAAATTAAAAAGGAATACGCCGACGTAAAAGTTTTGATGTACAGCGGACAATCTGAAGATGTATATGCCCTTAGCGCAATAAGAGCCGGTGCGTTTGGTTATCTTGCCAAATCATCTGGTCTGGAATATATTACTACGGCCGTAACCAAAGTGAGCGAAGGTAGCATGTTTATTACCAATGAACTGGCACAACGCCTTGCCTTTGACGAAGGAACTAAAAAACCAAGAAGGTTCTTTAGAAAATTGTCTACTAGGGAAATCGAAGTCTTGAAACTTTTGGCCAGTGGCAAACGAAACAAGGAGGTTGCGCTAGGCTTGAACCTTAACGAAAAAACGGTAAGTACCTATAAAGCCCGTTTAATGAAAAAATTAAACGTTGATAATTTAGTAGATTTATTGCAACAGGCAAAAGCATTGGAATTGTACTAATTCAAATGCACCATCAAAATAATAAAAATACCCGCTTTACGCGGGTATTTTTATTTTAAAGCTCTGTCACTCTTCACTGGTCAGGAAAGTACCCTATTCAGTTTTTGATTCAATAGTTTGTTCAGTTGAATATAGTTCATTATTTCTTCCAAGGCCTCCCGATTATCGATACGATTCTCTTCCGTGGTTTTTTGCAACGTACTCATTCTCTTTTTAATGAGAAAACAGCGCAAAGTCAAAATGGTTTCACTTACCAATTGTGCTATCCCGATTTCCTTTTTTTTGGGATAAATATCCTTACTTTCCCAATTATGTAGACTGTACCGTTCCTCTTCCATCAAAATGGAGGATATTTGATTCGCCATTTCCTGTTCCAATCCCGAAATAAAGGTGTTTATGGAAAACTCCTCCTCTTCGTTCAGCGCCTCGATCAGTTTATAGTACATGTTCCTAAAATCTTCATTGGCCAATTCAATCTCATCTTCTTGAAGATCCAAATAAATTTTCTCGTACACCTTAATTTCCAATGATTCGGGTTCCAAAATCAAATCGCCCGCCTCATTTTCTTTTAGCACCAAATCTTCAAATTTTTCCTTTTGGTCCCCGTAAAGCATAAGGGATTCAATAATCTTACGCTCCAATACATACTGCACATCTACTTTTTCAGGAACGTTATCATTACGAACCACATCAAAAGCCTTCTGTTCTTCACGTTGCTGCTTTTTTACTTCGGATGCATCCTTTTTACCTATTTGGGCCAAGGTATTGAACAAAACGGCCTCAGAAATGTTCATGATCTGGGCACACTCCTGTATATAGATTTCCTTTTTGATGCGATCGGGTATCTTGGCAATACTGTTTACAATATCCCTAACCGTATCCGCCCTTTTAATCGGGTCATTCGAAGCCTCTTGCACCAAAAGCGATGCCTTGAATTGTATAAAATCCTTGGCATTTTCCTCCAAATAGGAAACAACATCTTCCAATTCATTGTTCTTGGCGAAACTATCTGGATCCTCGCCTTGCGGAAAAGTACACACCCTTACATTCATGCCTTGCTCCAAAATCAAATCGATTCCTCTTAGCGAGGCCCGTAATCCGGCAGCATCACCATCGAACAAAACCGTTATATTTTTTGTCAATCTGTTGATGAGGCGTATTTGCTCTGGTGTTAATGCCGTACCACTAGAGGATACCACATTGTGGATGCCCCGTTGATAAAACTGTATCACATCTGTATACCCCTCTACCAAATAACAGTTATCTTCCTTGGCAATGGCTTGCTTGGCATAATAGATACCGTAGAGTACCTTACTTTTATGATAGATATCACTTTCTGGGGAATTAAGGTATTTGGCCGCCTTTTTATCGTTGGTCAAAATACGGCCTCCAAAACCTAAAACACGGCCACTTAAAGAATGTATGGGGAACATCACCCGACCTTTAAAGCGGTCAAATTTTCTAGGACTATTCGGATTGTTGGCATCCTCCTTAACGATGGTGAGTCCGGTTTTTTCCAAATAATTCAACTTATACCCTTTGTCCAACGCTGCCGTTGTAAAACCATCCCACTGATCAAGACAGTATCCTAATTCGAATTTTTTGATGGTTTCCTCGGTAAAGCCACGTTCCTTGAAATAACTCAGGCCTATTGCTTTTCCAAGATCCGTGTCCCATAACATATCCTTAAAATGGGTTTGGGCAAATTCCGAAACCAAATACATGCTTTCGCGCTCGTTGGCCTGCTCCTTTTCCTCATTGGACTGTTCCGTCTCCTCTACTTCAATATTGTATTTTTTGGCCAGGTATTTTATGGCCTCAGGATAGGTAAAATGCTCATGCTCCATTAAGAAAGCTACGACGTTGCCCCCTTTGCCACTGCTGAAATCTTTCCAAATCTGTTTTACGGGGGAAACCATAAAACTCGGGGTGCGTTCATCACTAAATGGGCTTAACCCCTTAAAATTGGAACCCGACTTTTTCAATTGCACAAAATCACCGATAACCTCCTCTAAACGGGCGGTTTCATATACTTGATCTATGGTGATTTTTGAAATCATAAGGTCCTCTCTCCATCCCTCCAAAATAGGGAACTTTTATTTGCTTAAATTAGAGACTCAAATGTATTAATAATATATGATTCTATTCTTTGGAACACGGCCCGGAAAAACGGAAACGAAACAGCTTGCAAACAGTACCTGTCCCTATTGCCAACAAAAAGGAACCTTGACCGCGGTATCACAAGGGAACTTTTTTCATTTGTTTTGGATAAAACTGTTCAAGATTTCCATGAATAAATATGTCGAATGCAGTCATTGCAAGCGCATGTTTTACGAAAATGAGTTTACGGAGGAGATGAAAACGGACCTACAAAACCAACGAAGACTATCTTAATATTCTACTATAAATGGTCTGTTACATCGAGCAGAGCCGAGATGTCTTAAACCTGTTTGGGTTGTACTTCTCGACTCCACTCGAATTGACAGTTGCGTTCCGTATTTTAAGGCTTTTTTTTTAGTAGTTATTTCTGGCTTTACAGATCAAATCGCAATCCTAACGAAATATTGCGTTGTTCGACCAAGGCATCCTTAAAAATGGGATTTAAATCATACTTTACATACAATAAAACACCATCCACACCTGCATAAGCACTTAGGCCGTAAATTAAATCATTGGTATTATACCCTCTTTTTAATTTATCCTTTACATTATCGCCATTACGATCGTACTTTAATTTTTGACGGGTCCCCATATTAAAACCGGCATAGCCCCCTACTCCAATCCTGAATTGATTCCGTAATGAATAACGCATGGTTTCTTCCGTTGTATTCAGTTTGGAAGGCCCAAATTCTAAATGTAATGGGAATACTAAATTATCCATTCGTAATTTTGATTTATCAAGATCAAAATCAAATTCTTGAAGCTCTGTCTGTCCATTATCAAGGGCTACAAAGTATTGATTATCCTTAGGCTTCAACCCATTGAATTGGAATGAGAAACCATAATTGAACCTCAAAAAATTTGAATTTTCAAAAACCCGTGTACGCCATTGCCAACCCATTTCAAAAAAACGGCTCCCCCCTATTTTGTAAGGAGAATCGCCTAAGGATTGTCCGTCAGTGATGGCATTATTAATACCCACGGCCATTACAAAATCTGAATACGTTCTGCGATCATACAGAATTTCCTTTTTCCAGTTTTTTGCTTTGAACAGAATAGCGGGTTTTCCATTGATATCCACCCCTAACCGGATACCTTTCCCACTCAGTGTATCCAGCTCCATTAAAACCAACATTTTACCTTCGTTGCGCTCCAATAATCGTATTTGGTTATCGACAATGGCAATTCTGTTCTCAATATTAAGGGCTCTTTTTTCCGCAGCCTTCTGTTTAAGTAGATTGGCTTCTACTTCGGTAATGGTTCCAACTTGAAGTCTGTCATTGATATTCTCAACTTCGTATTTCAAGGCTTCCTTTTCCTGCTGGGTAATTTTATCTTTCTGCTCCTTTAAGGTTTCCACCCTTTTTTGATACTCCTCTTGACCACTTGCCTGGTTAATCATAAATAATGTGGCCAAGCCTACTACGTACATTGTAATTGTTCTCATTTTGATTTTGATTTTTGATACTTCGACTACGCTCAGCACCAGTTGATGAATAAAACTCCAGTCCCTGTCCCTATAATAAATTATAGCGATGAAGGATAAAAAACGATTTTTAAATGGTTAATTATTTCGGTCTGCTACTGCAGTCCTCACTTTGATAAAACCGGCTTTTAAAGAATTGAATATTTGGTCTCGGAAGGATTGATCAAGTTCATCCTCAACCTCTGTCAACAAAGCCATGGCATTGACAGTTCTATTGGTATTAAAAATTTTCTCCCGCAAAATATCTTCCTGCGCCCGTTTTAATAGGGAATCAACTTCGGCATCGGTTACGGTATTGTATTGCTCCAAAACATCTACTTGTGCTACTATTTCCGCCACCTTATCATTGATGACTTGTTCAGATAGTTTCAATTCTTTTATGGTATTTTTAGATTCCACTGCACTTAGCGCCGCTACTTCAACTTCCTCCCTCATCATCAAGTTCTCCCCTTTGACAATTGATTGTTGCTCGCTAGCTACCTTGATTTTGGGGTCAGATAGCTCATCTTCTTTTATGTCGGTTTGCACAACAGTTTGCTCAACTTTAATTGGTAAGGCATTCCTTTCTTGTTCTACTTCTGGTTGTTTCTTTTTGTTAGTTTCTGCTACTTCCATAGGGTTATCCAATTCTTTATGTCCACCATTGAAATAAAACAGTGCGATTCCTATCAGTACTACCACACTCGCTGCCATACCCATCCACAAGTAGACCGGTTTCTTTGAATATGACTCAGAATTCAATTCTGCGGAAATCCTTTTCCAAGCATTGGTCGAAGGGTTTAACTCCCGTTCCTGTAACTTGGCCCTAATATGTTTTTCAAATTTATCGGTTTCCATAGCCTATTATATTTTGTTTCTTTAATTGGTCTTGCAGCAATTTGCGTGCTTTCAACAATTGCGTCTTTGAGGTGCTCTCCGTAATCGACAACATTTCGGCAATTTCTTGGTGTTTATAACCTTCTACGGTATACAATACGAATACCATTTTGTAGCCTTGGGGCAGTGCATCTATCAGCTGTTGGATATGCTCCGTATCCAAATCTAAACTTTGGGATATTCCGCTCTCTTCATTTTCATAAATCTCGTCATCGTACACCACAAACTGTTGTTTTCGCAAATAGGAAATACTTTCCCTGATCATGATCTTTCTTACCCAGCCTTCAAAACTGCCTTCAAATTTGAAAGTTTCGAGTTTAACGAACATTTTTAAAAATCCTTGTATCATTACATCTTCGGCAAAATGAATATCGTTGATGTATTGCCTGCAGACACCCAGCATTTTTGGGGCAAACTTTCTATACAAACCTTCCTGAGCACCCCGATGACCGGAAATCGCTTTCTTTATTAGCTGCTTTTCGTTTTTATAAAAAGGTATGATTTTCAAAATAATGGTTTGGTCTTCTATTACTATAGACGCGATAGAAACAAGAATAGTTGCCTGAAGTTAAAATAATTTTCAACTTAATTTTCAATTATTTGAAAATCAAATATTTAAAAGTAAAAATTGTTTTGGCTAAGCGAAACAGCGGCCTACTTCTTACGGTCTACCACATAATTTACCATCAACTCCAATGCATTTCTATAGGTAGAATCTGGATAGGTTTTTAGAAGTTCCAAAGCCTCATCCCTATATTGAAGCATTTTACTCACGGCGTACTCCAATCCCCCCTTTTCCTTAACGAAGGAAATGACTTCCTTAACCCGCTCTTTGTCCTTATTGTGATTTTTAATGGAATTGATGACCCAGTTTTTCTCTTTTTTGGAACAGTTATTCAGGACATAAATTAACGGTAAGGTCATTTTTTGCTCCTTTATATCTATTCCGGTAGGTTTCCCAATTTTTTTAGCCCCATAGTCAAAAAGGTCATCCTTTATTTGAAAGGCCATTCCGCATAACTCCCCAAATTTTCTAAATATTTGTACATCTTCACTATTCGGTTTCACCGAGCATGCACCTAACGAACAACATGCGGCAATGAGGGTTGCCGTTTTTTGTCTAATAATTTCGTAGTATACCTCTTCGGTAATATCCAGCCGTCTTGCTTTTTCAATCTGAAGTAACTCGCCCTCGCTCATTTCGCGTACGGCAACGGAGATAATTTTCAAAAGATCAAAATCTTCGTTATCAATGGAAAGGAGTAATCCTTTCGACAGTAAATAGTCCCCCACTAAAACGGCAATTTTATTTTTCCAAAGGGCATTTATAGAAAAGAAGCCTCTGCGTTTATTGCTTTCATCAACCACATCATCGTGAACCAAAGTAGCGGTATGGATCAATTCTATAACCGATGCCCCTCTATAGGTCCGTTCGTTGACCTGGCCATTATTCAATAATTTTGCGGTAAGAAATACGAACATAGGGCGCATCTGCTTCCCCTTTCTATTTACGATATAGTAAGTGATTCTATTAAGTAGCGCCACTTGGGAGGACATGGAATCCCTAAACTTGGATTCAAACAACTCCATTTCCTGATAGACAGGTTCTTTTATTTGGGCTACTATTTTCAGGTGCTATAAATTAGAATATCTAAATTACGGAAAAGCGGTCAGTATTCAGTAATCAGTGGTCAGTTTGCAGTAAGCAGTTGGCTCTTGGCTCTTGGCTCTTGGCTCTTGGCTCTTGGCTCTTGGCTCTTGGCTCTTGGCTCTTGGCTCTTGGCTCTT
>JBBSKR010000082.1:0-14770 GCA_038256135.1 Flavobacteriales bacterium
AAAAAGAATCTGTCTAAAAGCGTGTTCTACAGTCAGTTTGAGCGCAGTCGAAAACCGAATCCCTAATACAAATAAAATATTTCGACTGCGCTCAAAATGACAAATTGAAGAATTTTAATCTTAATGAACTAAAGGAGGCAGAGTCATCGAGGTATCAGAATTAAGACCGTTGCACTACAAGAAACAAGAAAATAGACCTTTTAGTCTTGTTAGTCTTGACCCTTCGTTCTTGAATTTTATTATTCGAACAAATTGATTCCCTGAATGCAACCCCGGCAGAGCCGTCGAGGAATTCTGTTGATTAAATATCCACTTTTTTATCTTTTTAACGAGAAATGTGTTTTTCTAGTTTTGGCCACTAAGAGCCCGGCATCATCTTCCGAATATTCGAACCGAAACCAGTAATCAGTAGATGGCATCTGTTTACCATTAAAAGTACCGTCCCAACCACCTGATGCGCCTAACTGCTTGAGAAGTTTGCCGTACCGATCAAAAACAAATACTACAGGGTTGGTCAAGGTTTCAATGCCTCTAATATTCCATGAGTCATTGATCCCATCGCCATTAGGCGTAAAAAACTTAGGATACCCAACTACCAAAAATTCTAGAGGTTCCGTAGTACCGCATCCAATCTTATCATTAATAACAACCGTATTAATACCGGGTGGGACGTTCATAAAAACGGGGTCGTCCTGAAAGAGCCCATCGTTAATTGCGTATTCATAATCTCCGTCGCCATCAACCATAATTTCGATATTGTTACTGTCCGGGTCGATAGTAAGGTTGGTATCCCATAATTCCACCCGATTTAAAATAGGTGTTCCATAAAAGGTGATGAGTATACCGCCCTGATCCGCCACTGTAGGTGGTGTTCCCGAAGCAGTGGTAATAGTCGCAAAATATCGGCCTGAATTGGGACTAACAACTACCAACTCCGCTCCGAAGGTCCCAGTTCCCGTTAGGGTATCGTCAACCACGCCATCATCCTCATAGTCTACGGTCCATTCCACATTGTCGATGTCAGCACCTGCGGGTGAATTCAATGCGCTAAGGGTAATATCGGGATCACCCTCACAGGCGATGATATCCAAACCTAAAAATTCATCCCTCAAGGTACAATCCAAGGCAGTGTTTTGATCATCGTTAACTGAACTACCCGTAAATGTCAACATAAAAGGTTCTGGGTCTCCGGTAAAATTGTCGGCGAAATTATTGATCAGTATATAGTATATCTCACCCGGTTGTACCTCTAACCAATCGTCATAGGTATTTTGATTTCCGGTTAAGGAGGTAGAACCCTCTTGTCCATTTTCTGGATTGACGCCCACACCGGTAAAACGAGTATTGTTCACTTCATAGTTACAACGAATGGGTTGTGCAGCACCATTACTTATTTCGGCACAATCAACATCTGGGCCATATACCGCAAAATCCCATTCTGCGGTAGGAGTTGTTCCAGTGGATGGAAGCGCTTCTATATCAAAACCAACTTGTCCTCCGGTTCCGGCCCTAAAAACAAACCATGACGTATTGAATTCGATATTGGCAGAACTCAGACTTCCTTTTTCCAAGCAACCGGTTTCCATTATGACTTCTGGGTCAAAGTCATCTATATCTCCACTACCATCTGCAAAACCCATAAAAGGTTGGTCGGCACAAACTGGAATAGCCGTTCTACAATCTGCAGAATTTTGAGCGGATACATTCCAAAAGAAAAGGAGCGAACAACATATAGAACAAAGAAGTGTTCTCATAAATAAGTGGGGCTATTGGCATAAGTAACGTTTATAATAACTACCTATGCCAATTTTTAGTATCCTTCATCGGATATTATGGCATTTAATCGATAAAATGCACTTTTGAGAATAAAAATCATTGCTTAACGCCTCAATGTAAAGTAACTATTGATATATGCAGCACTGGCGGTCTGCCCTTGTGCATTGGTATAGGTTAGCTTAAACCAGTAATCGGCCTCCGGTAGTAACGCACCATTTAACAAACCGTCCCAGCCACTGGAATTTTCGTTCAGTTGATAGAGTAATTTACCATAACGGTCATAGATTGTAATTATAGGATTCTCCAAAACCGAAATTCCCGATACGTGCCATTTATCATTAACCCCGTCTGCATTGGGAGTGAAAAATTTAGGGAAACCCACCACCACTATTTCTGCCATATCCGAACCACAATCATTCAAATCGGTAACTGTAATCGTGTGCTCACCAGGAAAAACAGCATTGAAAACCGAACTGTTTTGAGGATTATCATTATCCAATTGATATTCAAAATCTCCCTCCCCTTCCAATAAAACCCGAACTATATTAGATGCATCGTCCTTATATTCAATAATCACATCGCTTATGACTGGAGGAGAAGAAAACATCACGGTGACCGAACGGACCGATACACATTGCATTGGTCCTTGTTGATTGGTTACCGATAAGGTATAGACTCCTTCTTCGGTTACAGTGATCATGGACGTAGTTTGTCCTGAATCCCATTCATAGGTATCATTTGAATCTCTAATTTCTTGCCCTATGATAGCTGAAGGCGAATCACCACATATCAATACTTCAGTATCAAAATCCAGTACAGGAAGCTCGATACCATGAATCTCGAATGATTCTGTTGCATCATAACAGTTCCCATTTTCTAAGGAAGTTGTACGAACATAAATCGTTTGGGATGTCATTGTTGGAACGTACTCCTTAGACACGGCATTACTTCCGGCCATGGCTTCTGGCAAAGATTCATGATAGGTAACGCGAAATTCAAAGGGACTCTGGTCACCTAAGGCTTCCGCATCTTTTTGGTTTAAATCTATAACAGTACCCTCCAAGCAAACCGTTTCATTGGTTAGTGGGTACGTGACCGGCGAGGGCGCATAAGCCACTTGGGTCTCACTGATTATATTGTTACCTAATGGGCTCACCACCAATACCCGATACATGGCAGGTACGGCTACAGATAATTGCGGAGCGTGCTCGCCAGGTATCTGTTGATATCCCATACCTAGATTTAGGTACCATTCATAACCAATAGCACCGACCGTAGTGGCGTTCAAGATTACGGTATCATTATCGCAGGCACTAACCGGTGGTCCCAGTAAATTATCCACTATGGAGCAATCCAATGCCGTATTCGGAAATGTTACAAAAATGTTTCCCGAGAATTGTATGGAAAATCCTGAATTATTATTACTATAATTGTTGATCAAAAGATAATAATCCTCATTTGGACCGACTTCAAGCCAATCATCATATTGAATATTATCTGCTCCCGTAGGGTCTTCACCAACACCGATAAAGCTACTGGTGTCCGAATTATCAAAATAATTACAGCGAACAGGTGCTCCCAAATTTGAACAGTCATCAGTTCTATACAGGGCAAAATCCCAATCCTCATTAGTATCAAAACCAATATTGAATCCTAATTGACCACTTTCCCCTGTTCTAAAGCGGTACCATGCAGAATTGGTTTCAATGGTTCCGGTAGCCTGCGTGATACATCCGGAAATACTAGCGCCGTTGAAATCATCCATCCCATAACCATTGGTACCGCCATTAATTGGAGTATTATCGCAGATAGGCACAGCATTGGAACAATCCGCAGCTACTTGTGCAAAACAATTTAGGCAACCAAATAATATTAAAAAGAGAATGTTTAGGCCATTCTTGGTCATCGATGTCCAATTATTTGATAATCAAAATTAACCACACCTTAACGTTGTGTCTAATTTATGTTGTGTAATGCCGCTGAAAAGCTATAAAGTGGCACATATTGTATATCTTTGATGCCTGAAAAAATTAGTTGAAATGAAAATTGAGGATACATTGAAAAATCAATTTGAAGAGTTGGGAAATGATCATATTTCGGCATCGGAGGAAACACCTTTGCGCAAGGATGCCTTTGTCTTGGATGATGCAACTAAAATTGAACGTATCCGTGAAAATGTTCGTGATATAATGCTCACCCTAGGCTTGGATTTGGATGATGATAGTCTAAAGGGAACACCAAACAGGGTGGCCAAAATGTATGTTAATGAAATTTTCGGTGGGCTGCACCCAAATCGTAGACCTAAATCATCCACATTTGACAATAAGTACAAATATGGTGAAATGTTGGTGGAAAAAAACATTACGCTGTACTCGACCTGTGAACATCATTTATTACCTATTGTAGGCCGTGCGCATGTAGCCTATATCTCCAACGGAACCGTTGTTGGCCTTTCCAAAATGAACCGTATTGTTGATTATTTTGCAAAAAGGCCGCAAGTTCAGGAACGATTGAACATTCAGATTGTACGGGAATTACAAGAGGTACTGGGCACCGAGGATGTTGCCTGTGTCATTGACGCAAAACACCTCTGTGTAAATTCTAGGGGAATCAGGGATATCGATAGTAGTACCGTTACCGCAGAATATGGTGGTAAGTTCAAGGAAGAGTCCGTACGTCGCGAGTTTTTGGATTACCTTAATTTGGACACCCAATTTTAATCGTTTACAGCTTCATGCAATTGTTCGAAAATCAAGAAATCAAATTATACAATTCCCTAACGGGGAAAAAAGAAGTCTTTAAACCCATTAATGCTGGCCATATCGGTATGTACGTTTGCGGCCCAACCGTTTACAGCAATGTACACTTGGGCAACTGTAGGACGTTCATGTCCTTCGATATGATTTTTAGATATTTTAGGCACCTAGGTTATAAAGTGCGTTATGTACGCAATATTACGGATGCCGGGCATTTGGTGGACGATGCCGAGTATGGCGAGGATAAGATTGCCAAAAAAGCTAGATTGGAAAAATTGGAGCCCATGGAAGTCGTGCAACGATACACTGTGGATTTCCATAATATATTGGAAAAATTCAATTTTTTACCCCCAAGTATAGAACCTACGGCAACAGGCCATATCATCGAACAAATTGAAATCATTAAGGAAATTCTCAAAAAGGGATTCGCTTATGAAACCAATGGATCCGTTTATTTTGATGTAGCCAAATTCAATAAGGAACATGAATATGGCAAATTAAGTGGTCGTAAATTGGAGGATATGATCGCCAATACCCGCGATCTTGCAGCACAGGACGATAAAAATAGTCCGCAGGATTTTGCACTCTGGAAAAAAGCGGAAACACAACACATTATGCGATGGCCTTCCCCATGGGGCGATGGTTTCCCTGGATGGCATCTGGAATGTACTGCAATGAGCACCAAATATTTGGGTGAAACTTTTGACATCCATGGCGGCGGAATGGATTTGAAATTCCCGCACCATGAGTGTGAGATTGCACAATCGGAAGCCTGTAACGGTATTTCGCCGGTGAATTATTGGCTTCATGCCAATATGTTAACTCTTAATGGTAGAAAAATGTCAAAATCTACCGGTAACAGTATACTACCCGGAGAAATTTTTTCAGGCGAAAATGAAATTTTAAGCAAACCCTTTTCTCCTTCCATGGTACGTTTTTTTATGATGCAGGCGCATTATACAAGCATTCTGGATATGAGCAACGATGCTTTGTTGGCTTCAGAAAAAGGATTCAATAAACTTATGGAGGCCATCTCTTCATTAAAATCCATAACTACTGGAAAAAACACACATTTCGATGTGCTTGCTTGGAAATCATCTTGCTATGATGCCATGAACGATGATTTTAATACGCCGATTCTTATCGCAAAATTATTCGACGCGGTCAAACATATCAATCTGATAAAAGAGGGTTCTGAAACCATTACGGAGGAAGATAGAATAGTATTGGAAAATACCATGCATAGTTTCGTTTTTGATGTATTGGGGCTTGAAAACAAAAGTAGTTCAGATGTAGATTCCGAAAAATTGGGCGGGGTGGTAGAACTCTTGATTCAATTACGTAAAGAGGCTAGGGAAAACAAGGATTTTGCGACCTCCGATAAAATACGTGATCAATTAGCCGAGTTAGGCATACAGCTTAAAGATAGCAAAGACGGTACCACCTACAGTCTATAGCTTCCCCCTCAATATCTTGATTTCTGTATTTCCGATTGGTATTACCCTAAGGCCAGGTATTGTCGGTTTTTAACCCCCCTTTTAAAATAACTCCATCTTTCAAAACCACAATCAAGATAAACATCCTTTATACCTCTTTTAGGATTATGTAAAGAGCCTACGGCTAATTTAATATGTTCTTTATTTATAAATTTTACAGTGAAATACCAAATTCAGATTTAAAAGTCCTGTAAAAATTTGACGGACTCATACATGCGCCTATAATTAGCTTCTTAACGTTCAAGGCTGTAGACGCTATAAAAAGCCGAAAATACGGGATCTACCAGAAATGGGCTTGATAATTGAATTTAAACTATAAAGACCGTATGTGTTCATTCGGACTATTTCATTTCTAAGAACTGTCCCTTTTATAGTAGATTTGCGGTATTAATTTTTCCCTTTGAAAATCACATTTAAAAAAATCTTGATTGCTCCATTTGTAACGTTGGTCCGTTTCTACCAATTGGCCATATCCCCTTACACCCCTGCCACCTGTAGGTACTCCCCTACGTGTTCCCAATATACGCTAGAGGCTTTGAAAAAACATGGTTTGCTCAAAGGCGGATGGATGGCTACCAAGCGTATCTTTAGTTGCAACCCTTGGGGCGGCAAAGGCTATGATCCGGTACCGTAAAAAGTTTAAGTTCATCCTTCGGCCTGGCTCAGGAGATAAATTCAAATTCAAAATCAAATTCAAAAATCAAATTCAAGTTCAAGTTCAAGTTCAAATTCAAGTTTAAAATTTAATCTTACCCCTAGTTTCTAAAAGCGTAGCGGTCTAGTTTCTATTTTTTATCTTAGCCGCTCAAAATAGAACACATGCATTTCTTAGGAATAACCTGGAATCCCAACGAAACCCTATTTAATATAGGATTTATACAGATCAAGTATTACAATTTACTTTGGATAACCGCTTTTGCTTTAGGTTGGTTTATCATGAAAAGGATTTTTACGAACGAAAAAAAATCCGTTGAGCAATTAGATTCGCTTTTTATATACACCGTTTTAGGTACAATGTTGGGAGCGCGACTAGGTCATGTGATTTTCTATGATTGGGCTTATTATTCCACTCACCTTGCAGAAATTCTTTTACCAATACGGGAAAGTGATTCAGGCAGCTTATTATTTGGACTGATAGACGGATATGAGTTCACAGGGTTCACCGGTTTAGCCAGTCATGGGGCAACTCTTGGTATTATTGTAGGCACATGGTTGTATACTAGAAAATATCCTGAGTTCAGTATGCTCTGGTTATTTGACAGAATGGTAATTCCGGTTGCAATTGGTTGCTTTTGTGTACGTTTGGGCAACTTTTTTAACTCTGAAATAAATGGAAAGGTTGTGGATGAAAATTTCATATTTGCCACCAAATTCATACGGGATTCAGATGATCTACATCCATCAAAAGCGCTAGGCATCACCCAAGAAAAATCATTGAATGCCGCTTATGATGCCCTTGAGAACAATCCGCAATTTTCCCAATATTTAGCAGAAATCCCTTACCGTCATCCAGCCCAATTGTACGAAGGTATATGTTACCTTTTTATTTTTATCCTTCTTTACTATCTGTATTGGAAAACCGATAAAAAGAATAAACAGGGCTATTTGTTCGGACTGTTTTTCGTACTGCTTTGGACGGTTCGTTTCTTTGTAGAATTCGTCAAGAAAAGTCAAGGTGGGTTTGAAGAGTCATTGGGTCTGCTATCCACGGGACAATGGTTGAGCATCCCTTTTATTCTTATTGGTCTTTATTTTATGTTCAGAAATAGTAAAAAAGCCTAGATGTTTCATTGCCGTATAAAAAATTGGGGTGCTATAGTACTGTTAGCTTGGGTAACCATTTCTTGCAACGAAGCACCTAAAAAAACCATTGCTACTGAAACCATAGACTTCAACAAGGAAGGCGATCTGTCCATTTTTAAAAAGTCAACGGATGCTTTACGGACCAAACTCAACATCGAATTTGCCGAAACGGATTACGAAACACAAACAGGCTTAATGTACAGGAAGGGTATGGAAGATGATCAGGCAATGCTTTTTATCTTTCCAGAGGAGGCCGTGCATTCGTTTTATATGAAGAATACCGAGTTTGCATTGGACATTCTTTATATCGATAAAGACCTAAAAATTGCCAGTATGCAAGAGAATGCGCAGCCTTTGGATGAAGGAGGGCTTTCCTCAAAAGTCCCCGTTAAATATGTGTTGGAAATCAATGGAGGATTAGTGGAAGATTTAGGGATACTGGTTGGGGATAGCATCAGTTTTAGTCGGAACAATTAATACCCTATTACTAACAGTCATTTTGGAATACCATGTCAAATTATATATTGACCAATGTTACATCTGAGCGGTTATTTTACAGAAAGTTAATTCCGACCGATTTTAATGATTGGCTCCCCTTTTATGAAGAACCGCTAAGTAGTCAATATTGGACTGGGGTATCAAATGACCCAAAAATAGCATGTACAGCGCAGTTTGAAAGGATATTCGAGCGCTATCAAGAAGGATCTGGAGGAATGAATGCCATGGTTACAAAGGATACCAACAAACTCATCGGCCTTGCCGGCCTTTTGGTTCAAAACATAAACGGGAAACAAGAATTGGAAATAGGATATTCGGTATTACCTGAGCATTGGCGACAAGGCTATGCCTTTGAAGCAGTCCAAACATGTAAAGCTGTTGCGTTTGAAAATAATTGGGCCAACAGCCTAATATCGATCATACAGGTAGATAATATTCCCTCGCAAAAAACAGCGTTGAAAAATGGGATGGTACTTGACTTGAGTACCACCTATAAAAACAATTCGGTATATATTTTTAGAATCAATAAGTAGATGGATCATTGGGTAATATATACTGACAACAACTCCGAAAAAAAAGATTTTATTGAACATCTTTTGAAAGGGGAAGGCCCAGTGGAACTTCAAGCATTTCAAAATAAAACGGGTAGATTATTTTCTACTTTCACCTTGGAAAAACTTATCGAGAAAGAGGATCGGCACGACCTTAAAATCATAGGTACCGAACAGCAAGCCTTGGAAACCATGTCGAGCGGGGAACAAAAAAAAGCCTTATTGTATCATTTGCTTACTAAAGAACCAGATTTTATCATCTTGGACAATCCGTTTGATAATTTAGATAGCGCCTTTCAAGAGGAGCTTAAAACTATCCTGAAAAACAAGGCTGACAGCATCGCCTTCCTACAATTGGCTAGCCGTAAAGTCGATGCCTTACCTTTTATAAATAGATACGCAAGACTGGACGGAAGAACCTTTATCAAGATTGCCTCTATGTCCCCACCCGAAACGTTTGGACCTACATTGTTTAATGCGCATACAATTCCGCCACCCTTAGAACAGATCAAACATCCAGAAGAGCCTTTAATAAAGTTTGAAGATGTATCCGTTGCTTATGGTAAGAAAACAATTTTAAAACAAATAAACTGGATCGTTAATAAAGGAGATTTTTGGCAACTGACCGGTGCGAACGGTAGCGGCAAAACCACACTACTTTCAATGGTTACCGGAGACAATCCTAAGGCATTTGGTCAAGGAATCTATTTATTCGGAGTTAAAAAAGGTAGTGGCGAAAGTGTCTGGGACATCAAACAAAAAATAGGGTATTATTCACCGGTCATGACCAACAAGTTTAAAGGGAGGCATACCGTTGAACATATGTTGATATCGGGCTTAACGGATTCCGTCGGACTTTATACGCTACCTACCGAAATGCAGAAACGGGTGATAAAACAGTGGCTGCTTTTACTAGACTTATATGATATAAAGGACTGGTATTTTAATCGTCTTTCCACTGGCCAACAACGATTGGTCATGACTGCAAGAGCCATGGTAAAACACCCTCCATTGCTTATTCTAGATGAACCTACGGCGGGTATGGATGATGATTCTTCAGAACTACTTGTTGCGTTAGTCAATAAGATCGCTAATGAAACAAATACAGCCATCATCTATGTATCCCACAGAAAAGAGCCTGGGCTTATGCCTAAAAGCATTTACGCCCTTCAAAAAACAGGAAAAGGTTCCATTGGAACTGTCCATAAGGCATAAAAAAATCGCTACCCAAAAAGAATAGCGATTTTTTTTGAGTTAGTTCGGTTTATTTATTAATTCCAGAAGTAATCTTTTTACTTAACGCATCGAACATTACCGGAGTTGCAATAAATACAGAGGAATAAGTACCTACAACAACACCAACAATCATTGCGAACATAAATCCTCTTAAGGACTCTCCACCGAATATAAAGATTGACAATAATACCACCAAGGTAGTAAGGGATGTATTCAATGTTCTACCTAAGGTACTATTAATAGCAGCATTTACATTCTCTCCTGCTTTCCAACCTCTTTCAGCAAGCGTTTCACGAATACGGTCGAATACGACCACGGTATCATTTAGGGAATAACCGATAACGGTAAGGATCGCGGCAATGAATGCTTGGTCAATTTCCATATTAAAAGGCATTAGCTTCCCAAAAATGGAAAATACTCCCAACACGATCAATACATCATGGAATACGGCAACAACCGCACCCAATGAGAATTGCCATCTTCTAAATCGTAATAAGATATAAAGGAAAACCACGGCCAAGGAACCTAAAATAGCCAAGAACGCATTATTCTTGATATCATCGGCAATGGTAGGGCCGACTTTTACGGATTGTAGAATTCCAAGAGCTTCTTCATCCACACCTCCAAGCGTAAAAGCATCTTTGCTAAAACCGTCTGGCAAGTATTTTTGAAGTGATGTAAATAATTTATCCTGAATCTCAGCATCTACCTCAATTCCTTCAACATCCACCTTATACGGTGTCGTGATTTTTACTTGATTTGATTCTCCGTAGGTTTTTACATTGGTACCGCTACCAAAAACGGTATTCAATTCAGAAGCAATCTCCGAAGGGTTAACCGCTTGTTCAAAACGAACGGTATAGGAACGTCCACCAACAAAATCGACCCCCTGCTGCAATCCAGGTCCGAAGAATAAGGAAAACAATCCAATTGCTACAAGAATTCCCGATAAAATATAAGCTATCTTTCTCTTTACCAAGAAATCGATATTGATATTCTTGAAAAAGTTTTTGGTCAATCCTGTAGAGAAATCCAAGCTTCTACCTTTTCCGCTAATGTACCAATCTACCAAAAGTCGGGTGATGAATATGGCGGTGAACAAGGAAGTGAGAATACCTATTAATAAGGTCGTAGCAAATCCTTTAATTGGACCGGAACCAAAAATGAATAATATAATCGCTGTAAGACCTGTGGTAATATTGGCATCCAATATAGAGGACAGTGCGTTTCCGAAACCATCGGCAACGGCCTGACTCTTACCTTTTCCTTTTGCCAACTCCTCCTTAATACGCTCAAAGATAAGTACGTTCGCATCTACCGACATACCAATGGTTAAAACGATACCGGCAATACCGGGTAAGGTCAATACCGCATTTAGACTGGTCAACACTCCAAAAATCAACATGATGTTCAACAGCAAAGCGATATCCGCAAATGCGCCTGCTTTACCGTAATAACCGATCATCCATAACAACACAATCGCCATAGCGATTAAAAACGACATAAAACCACTGTCAATCGCTTCTTGACCCAACGAGGGACCAACAATTTCCGACTGAACAATTTCTGCAGAAGCAGGAAGTTTACCAGCACGCAATACATTGGAAATATCCTTGGTTTCGTTAACGGTAAAAGTTCCCGTGATTTCCGAACGGCCACCGGAAATAGGTCCGGATGAAACACCTGGGGCCGTATATACCTTGTTATCTAAAACAATGGCAATGCCGGTTTGGTTGTTATACGCATCTCCTGTTAATTTCTCCCATTCTTTTGCACCTTTGGTGTTCATGGTCATGGACACTGCAGGCTTACTAAACTGATCAAAGTCAGCTCTTGCATCGCTTACAACATCTCCACTAATTCTTGGGGTTCCGTCACGATTCGATTTCAATGCATATAAGTCAATAACCTCAACATCTTTGGAAGTAGGCCTTTCCCATACAAATTTGGTGAACTGGATATCTGCAGGTAATAATCTTCTAATTTCCGGCATTCTCAAATAGGAACCAATAGTAGCAGTATCCTGAATTGCAGCTCTAAACATGGCATTGCTGCCTGGATTAGCTGGAATCAACAGTTCATATAATGGATTTACCTGTGTAGCCAAATCCAATGAATCTGAGGAGACATCAGATAATAAGGAATCCAATTCCGATTCTTCTTTTACTGGTTTCGGAGTTTCCTCCACCTTTACAATATCCTTTAGTTTTTCGTTGGCTTGGATTACGAACGTACTAAAACTTGGATTACTTTGTTTATAGGTTTCCCAGAACTCCAATTGTGCCGTACTTGACAAAAGATCCTGCGCACGGGCAATATCCCTAGCACCAGGTAATTCTACCAATATACGGCCAGAATTTCCTTCCCGCTGAATATTAGGTTGGGTAACCCCAAAACCATCAATACGCTCCCTTAATACTTCAAAAGCGGAAACGATGGACTCATCAATTTTTCTTCTGATGATAGGTTTAACGTCATCATCTGACATTTGAAAATTAATCTCATCACTAAGTCCCTTGTTCGCAAAAATATCAGGGGAAGCCAATTTGGTCTCTCCCTTAATATTATCGAATGCCTCAAAAAATAGTTCAATATAAGTTGCATCACTACTTCTTGTTGCTGCATCGGCATCGGCCAAGGCCTTATTAAAAACAGGATTTTTTGTATTGTTCGCAAGGCCTTTAAGAATGTCCTTAACGGAAATCTGAAGTGTTACGTTGATACCTCCCTTAAGGTCAAGACCTTTGTTCAACTCTTTCTTTTTGGCTTCATTATAGTTGGTGTACCCAAGAATGGTATTGTCCCCAATGGAATCCAGGTAGCTGGCAGCTACAACCTCTCGTTTCCCTACATAATTGTCTTCTGCTTGGGGCACGCGGCTCGCGGCAAAGACAGTAGCTTCTTTTTCTACTTTGCTTGTAATGAAAGTATAGGATAGCTGATAGATACTTACTAACCCGAATAATAAAGCAAAAAGCTTTATAAGTCCTTTATTTTGCATTGGTTATTGGAATTTTATGATCGCTTTTTATAACAGCGTGCAAATATATGATTTACCCTAAGATTTGCCAATATATTTAGAAGTAATTGTAAAAAGGAAGCCATCCGGTTCCCAAATAAGCAGAAAACCGGATGGCTTTAATGGTTATAATACCTTAATACAGAATTTACAATTCAAGCAGCGCGTTGGTTTTGGAAACCCCTTCGGCACTTTCCTTCATTTTGTTCTTCTCGGCATCACTTAAAGGAATATCGACAATTTTTTCAATCCCATTCTTACCTAAAATAACCGGCACACCTATACATATATCGTTCATACCATATTCGCCTTCCAGCATTACGGAACACGGAAACATTTTTTTCTGGTCACACGCAATGGCCTGTACCAATGCCGATACTGCAGCACCTGGTGCGTACCAAGCACTTGTTCCTAAAAGCTTGGTCAAGGTAGCGCCGCCGATTTTAGTATCCTCCGCTACTTGCTGTAATCTATCTTCGGATAAAAATTCGGAGACCCTGATGCTATTTCGTGTAGCATGGGAAGTTAAGGGTACCATGCCTGTATCACTATGACCACCGATTACCATGCCATCAACATCCGAAATTGGTGCTTCCATGGCTTCTGCCAAACGGTATTTAAAACGGGCACTATCCAAAGCACCGCCCATTCCAATAATTCTATTTTTTGGTAACCCGGTCGTTTTATGAACCAAATAGGTCATGGTATCCATAGGGTTACTCACTACGATAATGATAACATCGGGCGAATGCGCTATAAGGTTACTGGATACGGTTTTAACGATACCGGCATTGATGCCGATCAATTCTTCCCGTGTCATACCAGGTTTTCTTGGAATACCAGAGGTAATTACCGCAATATGGCTATTCGCGGTCTTACTGTAATCATTGGTGCTACCGGTTATTTTGGTATCAAATCCGTTTAAGGATGCGGTCTGCATCAGATCCATCGCCTTCCCTTCGGCATAACCTTCCTTTATATCCAACACGACCACTTCCGAGGCAAAATCCTTTATCGCAATGTATTCCGCACAACTCGCCCCTACCGCTCCGGCGCCAACTACTGTAACTTTCATGTATATCTATTTTAAGAATTATTATTTATTTCAGATGAGTTTATCCCACCTTATTTTCCTTGAACTATAAATCCAAAAATAAGTATTTATTGATGAAATATAGTCTGAAACACCTCATTTTATTGCCTAACCAACCTTATAAAACTATCGATGAAATGCAGAACATGTTAAAAAAAAAGACAGTTCAACGAAGAAACTGAAAAATAACTGCCTTACATCGAATTATCATACTAACAGGAGCTACATCCCGTTTATAAATATGGATCCCAAATCCAAACTAAATACCTACTTATGACTAAAAAGTTCCTCTCTTTGGTGGCCATTAGCACCATTATTTTTCTTGCAAACTGTTCTAGGATCGAACAGAACAATGAGCCCATTATTGGGATATGGTCACAATCAAAAATCATTACAGAGGATAATGCTTCCAAACAGACTGTTCGGAAAGAATGGATTTTCAATGATGTCTATTTAGGTAGATATCATGAGATAAATGGCAACACGACTACTTTAAAAACAGATTTCAAATGGTCCAGACAAGATAATACCTACACTATCGA
>JBBSKR010000083.1:0-14684 GCA_038256135.1 Flavobacteriales bacterium
CCTGGTGGAGATCAATTAGGGAAAGCATCCAAAAAGGGGAATTAATACTATTCAATCGGCGGAAAGCCCCTAAATTTCTTTCCGTCCTTGAAAAAACAAATATTCATCAATTAATCATTCACTTTGGCCTTTTAAAAGCGAAGGTGTACTAAAAACAACAATCATGAAAAAAGTAGCAGTAGTAGTTTTAATCGCAATTTTGCCGTTATTCGGTTTCTCACAATCCATTTTCGATAAATATGAGGACATGGATCATGTTGGTTCTGTCATCGTAAACAAAGGTATGATCGATCTGGTCTCCACAATAGGTGGGATGAGCGATGATGCAGATGCCAAGGAATTTATGGAAGTAGCTAAAGGTCTTAAAGGCGTTAAGGTATTTATGACGGAAGATGTAGCCGTTTCTGCGGACATGTCCGAGACCGTAAAGAAATACTTGAAAACATCGAAATTGGAAGAACTGATGCGGGTAAAGGATAAGGATGTCAATGTAAAGTTCTACATAAGGGAAGGTGCCAAAAAGGACCATGTGACCGAATTGCTCATGTTCGTTTCCGGACTGGATAACGTAGAAATGGGTTCACATGGAAGAAAATTGGAAACTGTTTTAGTAAGCCTTACGGGTGATATCGATTTAAATAAAATTGGTTCCATTACCAATAAAATGGATTTACCCAAAGATTTGAACAAAGCTGGAGGGAAGTAAAAAACATATTGGGAAAAGGGCTTTTCATAACGAATGGGAAGCCCAAGTTCCAACTAAAAGGAATACCATGAAAAATATACATAGAACTATCATTTTAGCAATGGCTTTCGCCATTTCCTCTTGTTCATCAGAATCAAGCCTTCAGCAGTATTATATTACGAATGCAGAAAACCCTAACTTCATGTCGTTTGATTTGCCGGCAAGTCTTTTGAATCTGGATAAGGTGGATATGGACGAGAGCCAAAAGGAAGCGTTATCCTCACTAAAGAAACTGAACATATTGGCTTTTAAAAAGAAGGCAGGGAACAGTGCGGATTATGAAGTGCAAAAAGCCACGGTCAAGTCGATTTTAAAAAGTTCAGATTTTAGTGAACTTATGAAGATGAATACCGAATTTGGAAAGGCAACGATTCAGTTAAAAGGAGATGATGATGCCATTGATGAAATTGTCATCTATGGCGATAATGATGAAAAAGGATTTATACTTATTCGCGTTTTAGGAGATAATATGAACCCTGCAAATTTTGTACAGTTAATTAAGGCTATGGAGAAATCCGATTTAAAAGGTAAAGGATTGGAACAATTAGGAAATTTTTTAAAAGGCTGAATCTAATTAGCACCGATGTAATAAAAAACCCGTTGCAAATTTGCAACGGGTTTTTAGCTTTAATTAGAAGGTTATTCTTTAACGATCTGTAGATTGTTCTTTCCAAAGTCCAGCGTTCGTATGGGGAATGGAATATTAATATCACGTTCATCAAAGTGTTTCTTAATAAGTTTAATAGCTTGGTGCCTCGCGGCATGTTCCTGCTTACTATTTACACAGTCAGCCCAGAATCGGACCATAAAGTTGATGGAACTATCCCCAAATTCAGTGAAAAAGAATTCGACTTGTTCATCATCACTTTGCACGAAACTATCAGAGATGATTTTAACCGTTAAGTCTTCTACCATTTGAAGGTCGCTTTCATAGCCTACTCCACAATGAACAAATATTCTATTTCTGTTATTTAAAGAATAATTGGTAAATGACCCATCAATAAATTTTGAATTCGGGATAACCACTATATTATTATCCGGTTTTTTTAGAATGATGTTGCGCAAACTAATTTCGGTTACAAAACCTGATACCCCATCGGCGGTTATGAAATCATTTATTTTTAACTGTGGCATAAAGGACAATATAAGTCCGCCAAAGGTATTGCTCAACGTACCTTGCAACGCGAGGCCTATAGCCAAACCAACGACCCCGGCACCGGCTAAAATACTGGTCAGCACTTTATCCAAATCTAATACGGCAAGAGCAATAAAAAATCCGATTAATAGGATGACCACGAAGACAACTTTTGCAATAATTTCTTGGATAGATATTTGGGCAATTCTGTTGAGAAGAGTCCTTTTCAATAACTTTCGAATCCCCCTCGCTAAAAAGTAAAATATGATTATCACCAAAATGGCCATGACAAAATTCGGTAGCTTTAAAATGATGGCGTCCAACCAACCATCTAATTTTACCCAAAGGTTACCAACGGATTCTTCAACAGAGAAATTTGCTTGCATATAATTTGAATTTTGTGATGGTCGATAATATAGCTAATAAGAACCAAAAACTAAAATCGTAGGAATCCATTCGGTCCCTCTAGATGTAAATCACTAAAGAAAAGTGGAAATGAAACAAATGCTGCTTAAATTCCGGTATAGTTACTTGGGGTAATTTGTTTCAGTTCTTTTTTAATATTGTCGGAAACTTCTAAGGTGTCAATGAAGTTAGCGATGGAATTCTGATTGATTTTCTCATTGGTTCGGGTAAGTCCTTTTAAGGCCTCATACGGATTTGGATATCCTTCACGTCGTAAGATAGTTTGTATGGCCTCGGCAACCACAGCCCAATTGTTCTCCAGATCTTGTTCAAACTTTTCTTTGTTCAATAACAATTTGCCCAATCCTTTTAAAGTAGACTGGAAAGCTATTAAAGTGTGTGCAAAAGGTACTCCAACATTACGTAAGACCGTACTATCGGTAAGATCCCGTTGAAGCCTTGAAAGAGGAAGCTTGGCAGATAGGTGTTCAAAAAGGGCGTTGGCAATGCCAAGATTACCTTCGGAGTTTTCAAAATCAATTGGATTTACTTTATGTGGCATGGCTGATGAGCCGACTTCACCCGCTTTGATTTTTTGTTTAAAATAATCCATTGAAACATAAGTCCAAAAATCACGGTCCAAATCCAATATAATCGTATTGATACGCTTTAAGCCATCAAAAAGGGCCGCCATATGGTCATAATGCTCAACTTGAGTGGTGGGGAAGGAATGTTGAAGTCCTAATTTTTCCTGAACAAAATCTTGACCGAATGCTTTCCAATCAATGGAGGGATAGGCTACCAAATGGGCATTGTAATTACCAGTAGCACCACCAAACTTAGCTGCGCTAGGGATATCGTTTAAAAGGTTGAACTGTTCTTTTAAACGTACGACATACACCATAATTTCTTTTCCCAATCGGGTAGGGGACGCGGGCTGACCATGTGTTCTAGCCAGCATGGGTATATTTGACCATTCTATTGAAAGGGCACTTAATTTGTCCAACAGTTTTTGATATTGTGGAACATACACCTCATTCATGGCTTCCTTAATGGAAAGCGGAATAGCAGTATTATTAATATCCTGTGAAGTAAGTCCGAAATGTATAAACTCTTTAAATGGGGATAGGCCTAAATTGTCAAAAGCTTTTTTAATAAAATATTCAACTGCCTTAACATCGTGATTGGTAGTTTTTTCAATTTCCTTAATTTCCTTTGCATCGCTCGTTGTAAAATTGGTGTAGATTTTACGTAAAGCATCAAATTTGGAGGTATCAAATTCAGAAAGTTGCGGTAAGGATAGCTCACAAAGCGCAATAAAATATTCAATTTCTACCCTAACCCTATATTTTATTAAGGCTTCTTCTGAAAAGTAAGCTGACAAAGAGTCGGTTTTTGACCTGTACCGACCGTCAATTGGAGATATGGCATTCAATGCGTTAAGAGACATATGTGTTGGTTGAAATTATAAGCGGTAAATATACCCATAAGTACTATAGTTTAAAACACTTATATACAGAAGTTCAAGTCTTTCGATTATAGCTTAATAATGCAAATCTCGGCTTTATCCCAGTTATTTTTTCATTTTTTATAGAGCATCCAAAGTCCTTCTTGCCCTTGCCTTATAGGCTGCAATGCCTTTTGCATAATCCTGGTTCAAAATTAGTTGCAATTCTGGATGAATCCAATCTATTTTACTACCCAGAAATAAGAGTACCGACATTGAATGGGCCTTCGGGGCAACTTGGTCATTATACTCCGTTTTTCACGCGATGCATCTACATAATCCAGCGCTTTTATAGCGCTCTGCCTTAGTCATTAAATTGTATCTTTATTTCATATTTCCCCCAAATATGAAATTACTGAAAAAAATTAGTTTAGGTGTAGTTTTACTCCTGATCGCCTTGCAATTTTACAGTCCCACGAAAAATACTTCAGCTGGAAACCATACCGAAGTTTTTATTAGGGAAACTAATCCTACCCCACAACTAAAAATACTCTTTGAGAGTTCTTGCTATAATTGCCATAGCAATAATACAGTATATCCATGGTACAATAATATAGCACCAATTTCATATGGGATTGCCTACAATGTCAATGAAGGTAAGGACCATTTGAATTTTTCCATTTGGGATACCTATTCCATGGATAAAAAAAACCATCTCTTGGAGGAATTGGAAGAAGAAGTACGAAAAGGCGATATGCCCTTAACCGAATATACTTGGGTACATGGTGATACCAAACTATCGGAAAATGAGGTGAAAAATATAGTGGCATGGGTGAATCAAACCCAGATTATTTATCAATTAGGGAAGCAACCAAAGTAGGGACTCCCTCAACCGCGGTTTTGGCAATGACAGTCAAATTAGTTTGGCTATTTTCATCAATTGTTGGCTTTGGATCAATAAAATAAATCGGAACACCAGATGCCACAAAATTTATGAGGCCCGCCGCAGGATAGACCTGCATTGAAGTTCCTATGATGATTAAAATAGCTGCCTTTTCTGTTATGGTAATGGCTTCTTCCAATAATGGTACAGCTTCACCAAACCAAACAATATGAGGTCTTATTTGGAACCCTTTTTTACATACGTCCCCCCATTTTATGTTATGCCTGCATTCGAAAATGTCTTCGATGGAGCCAGTGCTGCGCGCTTTTAAAAGCTCACCATGTAGATGAAGAACCTGTTTACTACCCGCGCGTTCATGTAAATCGTCTACATTTTGTGTTATGATTTGTACATTATACTGTTTTTCCAGTTCCGCCAAGGCCAAATGTGCTTGATTTGGAAATACGGACAGTAATTGCTTTCTCCGCTGGTTGTAAAAATCCAATACCAATTCCGGATTTTTATCGAATCCTTGTGGGGTGGCTACTTCCATGACATCATGCCCTTCCCAGAGTCCGTTTGCATCCCTAAATGTTTTCAAGCCACTTTCTGCTGATATCCCTGCTCCGGTCAGTACAACAATATTTTCCATAGTCACTTTATAATATATCTAAAAATATACTTTTCTTATCTTGGATGTATGATTGATTTGAAGCTTTTGAATTATTTGGAGCAATTTATTTCCGAGGACCGGAAAAATCGATTTATTGAAATTTTAAACTTACGTACCAATTTTATCACAGTTGCAGTGGAGGACGTTTACCAAATGCACAATACCAGTGCTGTCATTAGAAGCTGCGAGTCATTCGGTATACAACAAGCGCACCTAATCGAAGGTAAATATGGCAAGCGCCTAGATGAGGAAATTGCTATGGGTGCCCAAAAATGGGTAGATATCCATCGGTACAAGAATTCAATGGAGACCATGGCTGTTTTACGTAACCAAGGATATCAGATTGTAGCTACGAGTCCTCATGCCAATAGTTCTCTTTTACAAGATTTTAATTTGGGTGGTAAAATCGCATTATTCTTTGGAACGGAAACTCAGGGCCTAAGCAAATACGTACTTGAAAATGCTGATTCTTATGTAAAAATACCCATGGTCGGCTTTACCGAAAGTCTCAATATCTCTGTTTCAGCAGCTATCTTACTACAACATTTGACTACATCAATGCGAAATTCTAATTTTGATTGGAAAATGACAGCAGATGAAATTTTGGAAAAGCGTTTGGATTGGACGAAAAAATCTATAAAAAGTATTGATGATATTCTACTCAGATATTATCATGGCAATTGAATTTTCATTCTAAGGCCTGCCTACCGGCTTTTTGGCAGGTATACGTCTTTTTAGCGTGGTTGCTGAGCCTGCCGGAAGTACAGCGGTCTTTAGTCTTTGCGGGACACTACTGATTAAATATAAAAAATAGAGGCTTCTGCCCGAGCACAAAAACGTACGGGGAAAATGGTCGTACCAATACCTTTGGAGACATACATTCTTGATTTGTCATGTTCATACCATCCTCTTAAATATTCTCCGCTTCCTTCAGGAGTATAAATTTTCATGCCAAAAAATGTAATCTGTCCTCCATGGGTATGGCCAGAGATAATAGCCTTAATATTTACTTTTTCCTTTTGATTCAGGACATCAATTTGATTTTTATAGGCTGGGCAATGATTTATAATGACGGTGCTCGATTTTTTATCTTTAATAGTGCTGACGGACTTTAAATAATCTGCTTGTCCTCCGATTAGATCGTCAATGCCAAGTATATTGATTGACCTTCCATTTTTGGTAAAAATATAGTTCTCGTTCACCAAAAGAGTACCATTATGTTTTTTGAAAATATTTTCAAAATCTGGGATAGAAATTCTGCTCGAATATTCCTTGTTGCCCAAAATTACAATTTTAAGGATTTTGTCGTTGAATAGTGCCAATAGTCTTTCTAGGTGAACAAAATGCCGACTTCTTGCCACGGTATCACCTGTAAATAGTAAAATATCGGGATTCATGGCATTTACCTTTTCTGCTATATTTTCAAGGGAGAAATTTATTTCCTTGAGGTGAATATCAGAAAGTTGAACCAAAGATATTGGGTCGGGGTTGTTTTCAGATAAATCAAATTCTGTCCAATCGATAATATATTTTTCAAACCAGAAGGCATCCAATGCCGTAAGTCCAATCAATCCTGTAAGTCCTAATATAATTCTCTCTATAAAGGACCTTCTCCCAATTCCCATAAACTCATTTTCAGACTAGGCCATATTGCTATTTCAAATATTTCCATTTTACATTACTCTTTCACTTCCAATAAAGCAATATCAAAGTCGTTTTCTAATAGTACTTTTCCATTCGTAACAACTACCTCTGTTTCAGAATAGGTATCGTATAATGTCGTTCCATTCCCAAAAAAGCCTTTAACCCAAATGGATTTTTTCCCTTTCGGTAAGTCCAATCCAATAACCACTTTGTCAGTATAGTCATCTTTAGACAAATATCTGCTAAATGCATATGGCGATTTAGCCAATCGATTATGTATTCCGGCTCCAATAGCAGGATGATCATTTCTGAAACTTCCAACTTTTCGCCAATGTTCCAATATCTCTTTTTTTCTGGGCATACTTTCCAATTCTTCCCAATTCATAAAGGAACGTAAGGTGGCATCTCCTTCCGTACCCTCAATGGTCAAGTCTCTAGCGGTTTCATCACCATAATATATCTGTGAAGCGCCCGGAGTCAACAAGAGCACGTTGGCGGCTCTCATTGGGTTGTTTCGTTCTTGGTCATACGGTTGTCCATCATCGTGGGATGTTAGGTAATTCAATACACTCTTATCCTTTAAAGTGCTTCCTAATAATTTGCTGTATTTAGTGAATATGGATTCATAATCTTTTTCTGCATCGGTTTTTAGTTCGAAATTGATCAGACTTTTAAAGCCGTTGGCAAAGTAATCCACTTTCTTGTCCCCAAAATCAAATTCCCTTCCACCGGAAATACCATAATTATAAACTTCTCCAACCATATAGAACGGATTGGTATCTAAAATCTTATTAGGATTTTTCCTTTTCCAAAGCTCAAATGCAGCCGATGCTTCTTTGTAAAGTTCGGCCCAAGCATTTTCATTTACATGTTTTACCGTATCTACCCGAAAACCATCTACACCATATTGATGAATATAGTCGGTTAACCATTTTATGATATAAAATCTGGGCGATCTTGGATAACCGGTACGGTCAAAGAATAGGTCCAATTCATCCAATTCTTCGCTCAATCGGCCTTCGTTCTTCCATTTTGCAAGTAATGCGTCCGGTAGTTTTACAGGTGTATCAGATTCGGTTAAAAAATCCGGTAGGTTTTTCACCAAGGTACAGCTGGTGGTATTATCATAAGATGTAAATTCACAGGTAGGGGAGGTACGTACCCATTCTTCGGGCCATACGGGATCTTTTTCGGTGACTGGTCCGGTATGGTTGAGGACAACATCCATTACAACACGAATACCGTTCTCATGTGCCGTTTTAACCAATGTTTCTAAATCTTTATCAGTTCCAAAATTAGCATCCAATGCGGTCCAGTCCTTTGCCCAATATCCGTGATAGGCATAGGTATTGCCGGTACCTTCGTCAGTAGCCCCATGAACCTGTTCTATAACCGGGGTAAACCAAATGGCATTGACTCCCAACTTGGTAAAATACCCATCATTTATCTTTTGTGTGATTCCTTGAATATCACCGCCCATAAAACCTCTCAGTTTTCCGGAGGTTTGATCGCGTTCAAAGTTGATATCATTTTCTGGATTGCCGTTTTTAAATCTGTCCGTAAGCAGAAAATAGACGGTTGCCGCCTCCCATTGAAAATTTGGATTGCTCTTGGTGATTTCTACCGTATCCTTTGAAAAAATGGTGTCCGTAGTTTTCACTTTCGTATCCATTTGGCACGATCCAAGTACTATTACAAAAAGAACGGATGATAATGCGTTTTTCATTTAAATTGAATTTAGCCTAAAGCTATAAATTGGAATCGAATTAAGAAAATATTATTTCTTGCGATTCAGGACCTTGTATTCTTCGTAACAACTGCTAATGGCATCAAGTATTTGCAAATCGTTCGCGGTAGTAATAAACGATTTGGAATAGTTACAATTATTGAGTATATCCTGAATATCCACTTTTTCCAATTGGAGGAATTCGGTTAATATCTCCCTATCAAACTTTGAAGCCAATAAATTTCGTATTTCTTCATCTTCCCGCATTTGCCTTAATTTTCGCAACTGTGCCGGTTTCTTCCCGAATAAGTTACGCAGCAGGTCTGCCGGATTCAAAATGGCACCTAAAACTTTGGTCACTGCACTGGGATTCTTATTGCCGCCCTCATAACTCACCGACAAGCCTGAAATACTATATTGGTAGGCATTATTTATCGGTAAATTCTTGACGTCTATTTCCAAATATCCTGTAAGTTGGTAGGGCCTTACAATAACTTCCTCTAACGCATAGGCCAATTCTGTCAATGCAATTTCCGTATCCTCAAACTTGAACATATCGTTGGTAACCCTTATTTTTTGTGATTTGAAACCAAGGTATGAAAAGTATAAAGTATCGTTGACGGCTGCAGTGATGGTGAATTCTCCTTTTTCATTGGTGATGGTGCCAAAAACCTGATTTAGGTTGACCACATGTACACTTTCTAAGGGAGATTCTGTTTGGGCATTGACTACGACTGCACTAATTCGTTGACCATTTTCTGTGTCTTGTGAATGAATGATCGATACAAATAAAATTAAAATTACCGATAAAAAATACTTCATGTTTCTTACGCCATGTTTAGGATACAAACAAAACAAAAAAATACGCCGAAGCGTATTTTTTAATATACAATTAACTAAAAGAAATCTCCCTTTCTTTTGTTGCTGCGCCTTTTGCCTGCGTTGGCACTTGGGGCACTACTTCGTTCCCTACGTCTGCCTTTTCCACCACGGTCTTCATCTCTCTTTCCACTTCTTTTTCCTTTAAAGCCACCGCCGCTTCTGCGTTTTCCACCTCCGCCACCACCTGGGCTTTTAGATACTTCCACGTTTACGAATCGGCCATCAACCTTGAACTCCGTAAATTTATCCAGAATTTTTTGTGTTACTTCAGCCTCAGTATTAAAGAAAGAAAAACTCTCCTTTACATCGACCTTAAAAACATCTTCTTGCCCAAGGCCAACCGTATCCCTAATAAAATCTTTTAAGGACATCCAATCATAACCATCCTTTTCACCAACGTTTATAAAGTAACGTACTGATCCACTGGTTGGAATTGCATCACTATTTCTACCTTCACTTCTTTCCCTACCACTATCAGGGGAATTTAAATCACTTGATTTATTGTAGTAGTTAAAGAATCTTGAAAATTCTACGGTAACGATTTTTTTTATCAACTCTTCACGATCAATACCTTCAAGAACATCGGTAATCGCCGGTAAATAATTGACTACATCCTTATTGATTTTTGTTTCCTTGATTTTATTCGCCAGGTGATATAACTGAATCTCACAGATTTCCATTCCTGTAGGAATTTTTTTGGCTATAAAATCTTGCTGGACGATTTTTTCAATGGCTTTTATCTTTCGAAGCTCACTTCGGGTTATAATAACCATGGAAATTCCCGATTTCCCAGCTCTACCGGTTCTCCCACTTCGGTGTGTATAAGTCTCTATTTCATCGGGTAGTTGATAGTTGATAACATGGGTAATATCGTCTACATCAATACCGCGTGCTGCCACATCTGTTGCGACCAACATTTGTATCTGTTTTTTACGAAACGAGTTCATGACCAGATCCCTCTGGTTTTGGCTTAAATCACCATGTAAAGCACCGGCATTATAACCGTCCTCTATTAATTTTTCGGCAACTTTTTGAGTATCCCGTTTTGTTCGACAGAAAATAAGTGAAAAAATATCAGGATTCGTATCCGCCAACCTCTTTAAAGCCGGGTAACGATCCCTTCCACCAACAACATAATACTCGTGTTGTACTGTTGAGGCACCAGAATTTTTGGCTCCCACCGTAATCTCCTTTGGAGAGTGCATGAATTTTTTTGCGATTATCGCTACTTCTTTAGGCATGGTCGCAGAGAATAACCAAGTGGATTTCTCATCTGGCGTGTTGGAAAGGATATCTTTTATGTCCTCCATAAAGCCCATGTTCAACATTTCATCTGCCTCATCAAGAATACAATAGTCGATCTTGGAAATATCCACAAGACGTCTGCTGATCATATCCTTCATTCTACCTGGGGTAGCCACAACTATTTGTGCGCCTCTTTTTATTTGTCTTGCCTGTTCCGTAATACTGGCACCACCATAAATGGCAACCACATTGATATTACGTTCGTATTTTGCGTAGGCCTGCATTTCATTGGTAATCTGTAAGCAAAGCTCACGGGTAGGGGACAGGATCAATCCCTGTGTAGTTCTACTGTTACTGTCAATTTTTTGAATTAACGGAAAACCGAATGCAGCGGTCTTTCCTGTACCGGTCTGCGCCAAGGCAACCAGATCGGTATCGCTTTCCAATAAGATTGGGATTGCTTTTTCCTGTACTTCTGATGGGGTATCGAAACCCATATCAGCAACAGCATCTAATAAGGACTTTTGCAGTCCTAGTGCTTCAAACTTTGTCATAAATATGTTATACTAAATCGCAAATATGAATGTTGCATAGAGCGATTATCGTATATAACCTAGTTAGACTCAGCGCAACACATGCTATACCAGCGGCGTTAATTAATCGGCAAAGGTACTGCGAATTATTGGTTTGGTATAATTAATAGGGAAGTAATATTGGGAAGCCAAAACATAACCTTAAATGGATTAGGATAGTTCTTGTTGTACCCAAGATAACCATAGCAACGAGATGGCGATTTTATTGGATGATTGCTATAAATGATAATACCTAGTACACCTAGAACTTTATCTTTTGGAAGAAAAGCATGCCGTTGCGATGACTATTGCTAAAGAATTCCTATTGTTTTATCCTGTAACCTTGAGGGTCTTTAGAAATGCAATCAATTTTTTGAACGCTTTTCCACGGTGGCTTATCTCGTTTTTGATCGATAAGGGTAAGTGGGCAAATGTTTGATCGTAACCGTTTGGTTTAAAAATAGGGTCATATCCAAAACCATTTACACCTTTTTTATCAGGTGTTATTTTTCCATCTATTTTACCTTCAAATAGATGTGTTTTACCATTTAGGTTTAATGCGATTACGGTCTTAAAATGCGCGTCGCGATTCTCTTTGTCCTTTAATCTGTGCAATACTTTATCCATATTGGCATCGGCATTGCTTTCCATGCCTGCATAACGTGCCGAGAATACACCCGGCTCACCATGGAGTGAATTTATTAATAGACCGGTGTCATCTGCAAAACAGGACAGTTGATAGGTTTTGGTTACAAAATCTGCTTTTAGTCTAGCATTGCCCTCCAAGGTATCTGCGGTCTCAGGTATATTGGTATTACAGCCTATGGTTTCTAAGCTGACCAGCTCAATAAAGGAAGGAACCAATTGTTGAATTTCTTTTAATTTATTGGGATTATGTGTCGCGAATACTAGCTTCATTATAATAACTTGATAAATTTATTAATGAATTTTGAACCTCAAAAGTAGTAATTTTATAAAATGGAATTAAAGTTACCGCCTGCCTTAGTTTTTCTGTTTTTCGGATTTGCCATGTATTTGGTCGCCAAATTTTTACCCTTTGGTTTCTTTGACTTTTTCGGTCGTTCCATTTTGTTCAAAGTGCTTACGGGGCTGGCTATTCTTATATTGATTTTGGCCTTGGTTCAATTTTATAGGTTAAAAACGACAATAGATCCGGCCAAACCGGATAAAGTTTCTAATTTGGTAACGAATGGTGTTTACAAGTTTTCACGTAATCCGATGTATTTGGCCATGTTACTCTTACTATTGGCTTTGGGGGTCACTTTGGGAAATGCTTTTAACACTTTGGTCGCCGCAGGCTTTGTGGCGTATATGAACCGTTTTCAGATTGTTCCTGAAGAACGCATTCTCTTGAATAAATTTGGACGTTCTTTTAAAGAATATTGTACCTTGACTAGGAGATGGTTTTAAGTTATTTCGAAGTATTCGTTAAAGAGCTAATATTTATAAATATTATTTAATAAGCTTATAATTTTATATATTAGCGTTTTAGTTAATAGTTATGATAGCAATAATTACAGGCGACATTATTAATTCAGAAAATCATTCTTCTTCCGAATGGATAGGGTTATTAAAGGAATACTTTAATCGATTTGGCGCGTCGCCAATGAATTGGGAAATTTATAGGGGTGATGAATTTCAATTGAAGGTTACCAAAAAAAATGCCTTGTTCACGGCTATACGCATCAAGTCTATGCTGAAAGCTATTAAGGGGTTAGATGTGAGAATGGGGATTGGAATTGGTTTAGAGACCTTTAAAGGATCTGGTGTAACGGAATCTAACGGACCGGCATATCAAAGGTCTGGCCGTAACTTTGAATCGCTTAAAGAAAGCAAGGTAAATCTTAGTATTTCTACCGGTGCTGCCGATCAAGACCGTACCTTAAATTTAATGTTGCAATTGGCCTTGGATTTTATGGATGACTGGAGTGTGGTATCCGCAGAAATTGTAACCCTGGTCCTAGATTATCCTGAGGATTCACAAACAGAAATCGCAAAAAAATTAGGAATTAAACAGTCCGCCGTGAGTCAGCGGTTAAAAAGAGCGAGATTACATCTTGTTTTAGATGTGTTATCTTATTATGAAGAGGTTATAACAGAAAGCTAATATGTTGATGTTCATAAAATTGATTCTGGCCCATTTAATCGGTGATTTCATTTTACAACCTCAAAAATGGGTCCTACACAAACAGGGCAATAAAATAAAGTCCAAGTATTTATACTTCCACATACTTTTACATTTTCTATTGTACCTACTTCTTTTATGGGATTTAACTTTGTGGAAAGTAGCGTTGGTTATTGCCGGAGGTCATTTTTGTATTGATTTACTGAAATTGTATACAGATGGTTTTTTTAAAAATAAAAGTATCCCCTTTTTTATAGACCAGATCCTACATATCATCCTGATCTATTGCTGTGTTTTCTATGCAAATCTATACGAGCATACCCTAACTATTTTTCAAGATTTGGATTGGTATCTTATTACAGCAATCGTTTTTGTAACCTATCCAGCAGCCGTTATCATGGGAAAAATACTGGAACGAATGTCCGATCAAATAGAAACGGATCACAAATCCCTGCCCAATGCGGGTAAATACATAGGCATTATAGAAAGGCTGTTCGTTTTGATATTTATTGTCATTGGAAGATGGGAAGTTATAGGTCTATTGATCGCTGCAAAATCGGTTTTTAGGTTCAATGACCTTAAGGAGCGCAACAATAGAAAGCTTACCGAATATATTTTGATAGGGACCTTGGTCAGTTTTGGACTTGCAATTTTAGCAGGGCTATTCTATATTTCCTAAAAGACACCTATAAATAAACAATACTTTTACCTTTTGTTTTTACTTTGGATATTTACTTATGTAGGAGCAGCACCATCTAAAACCTTTACGTCTTTTGGACGGGGTAAAGTTGGCTTTTACAAATGAAGGTGAAGGGGAACCGGTACTTTTGGTTCACGGTTTTATAAAACCCATTCAAAACGGTGCCAGGTAACCATAACGGTACTTATAAAACAGAAGCAATTTGTAAGGTCATACTTCAATTCTCGGATTAATTAAATAACTTTTCAATCAATTTACATCATAACCGATCATTTTTGTTTTATTTATAGGATATCATTTATCGAGATGAATTAAATTTTTACTTTTGCCACTTCTTTAATACCAAGAATCCATAATTTAAAGTAAAGGTTTTCATGACCGAAGTAAGCAGAAAATACGTTTTTGATTTCGATAGCACCTTGACTAGAGTGGAGGCTTTGGACGTACTGGCTGAAATGACCTTGGAGGGAAAACCAAACAA
>JBBSKR010000084.1:0-14576 GCA_038256135.1 Flavobacteriales bacterium
TGCTTATCCTATGGGAGCTAGAATGATGAGTGGCCATACTGGATTCCATGAGCAATTGGAGCAAGAATTGGCTGAATTCGTTAGTAAGGAGTCTGCTTATCTTTTGAACTTTGGTTACCAAGGAATCATGTCATGTATAGATGCCTTAGTGGCCAAAGATGATATTATCGTTTACGATGTCGATTCTCACGCGTGTATTATTGATGGGGTACGATTGCATATGGGAAAACGGTTTACGTTTAAACATAATGATATAGATAGCCTTGAGAAAAACTTGGATCGAGCTACAAAAATGGCCGAAACTACCGGAGGTGGAATATTGGTTATTTCCGAAGGTGTTTTTGGAATGCGTGGGGAACAAGGGAAACTTAAGGAAATAGTTGCCTTAAAGAAAAAGTATAACTTCCGCTTATTGGTCGATGATGCACATGGTTTCGGAACCTTAGGGAAAACAGGTGCTGGAGCAGGTGAGGAGCAAGGTATTCAAGATGACATTGATGTGTATTTTGCGACTTTTGCCAAATCAATGGCAAGTGTTGGCGCTTTTTTGGCCGCTGATAAGGAGATTATCGATTATTTAAAATATAACCTTCGTTCCCAAATGTTCGCTAAGTCATTACCAATGATTTATGTTAAGGGAGCATTGAAACGTTTGGATATGTTGCGCACCCAACCAGAACTTAAAGCAAAGCTTTGGGAGAACGTGGATGCACTGCAAAACGGGTTAAAGGAAAATGGTTTCGATATCGGGACAACTTCAAGTTGTGTTACTCCGGTGTATCTTAATGGTAGTATTCCCGAGGCAATGGCACTAGTAAAGGATTTACGGGAAAATCATGGTATTTTCTGCTCCATAGTCGTTTATCCGGTAATACCGAAAGGATTGATTCTTTTGCGTATGATACCAACAGCTACACATACTTTAAAGGATATTGAAGAGACCTTAGTGGCCTTTTCGTCTATTCGCGAACGTTTGGAGAATGGAACCTACAAGAGACTTTCTGCTGCCGTTGAAGCAGCAATGGGAGAATAAAATATTAGGTATTATATAATATAAAAAAGCCCGGTTTCAATTTCGAATCCGGGCTTTTACATTATTATTGATTCAGAGGGTTTTTCTGTAGGTTCTTCTACGTTTATAGACTACCGGGTCAAAATGTTTCCACATTTGTTTAATGGCGAGATTCTCCTCAAGTTCTGGAGTCCTGTAACACATTTCTATTTCTTTTTCGGTAAAGGTTTTATGGTACTCATTAAAAATGATTGCGGTGACTCCCTTGTTTTGATAGTCAGGGTGAATACCGACAAGGTAAAAAATAACGTCTTTACTATTTTTCTTTGCTTGTAAGAGGTGAAACAAACCAAATGGGAATAATTTGCCCTTTGCTTTCTGTAAAGCTTCTGAAAAGGAGGGCATCACTATCGCAAATGCAATCAATTTATCTTCTTTGTCCTTTATAAATTTAATGTACTCAGGATTAATAAAACTGATGTACTTTTTCTTGAAATAGGCCTTCTGTATTTTGGTGATGGGAACAAAGGAAGAAAGACTCGCGTAGGTTTCATTAAAGAGATCGAACATTTCGTCCGCCATGGGCATAACCTCCTTGGTCTTGGTGAAATTAACCTCTCGTAGACCATAACGTCTTTTGATTAAATCATTCAATTTTGTGAACAGCGCTGGATCTACATTTTTTGCCGGAAACTTATTTTCCATATATTCCTTCTCTTTTACAAAACCAAGGTTTTCATAATGGTTTTTGTAATAGGGATGGTTGTACCATGTAATCATGGTGCCAATATGTTCAAAACCTTCCACCAGTACTCCCACTTTATCCAAGTTGGAAAAACCTACAGGTCCCTCCATATATTCCAATTGATGATTTTGTCCAATTTCAGCTACTTTATCCAAAAGGGCTTTAGAAACTTCAGCATCGTCAATGAAATCGAACCATCCAAATCGCATTTTTTTTACGTTTTGTTGGTTGACCTCTAAGTGATTGATAATTGCGGCAACCCGACCTACCAATTTTTTGCCATCGAAGGCAAGAAAAAACCAAGCTTCGGCATCCTTAAAAACCGGATTTTTATCCCTGTCAAAACTTTCCAGTTCGTCATTGATGATAGGGGGTACCCAGTAATTATTGTTCTTGTAAAGAGAAAAAGGAAAGGTTACAAAGCGTTTTAAGTCTTGCTTTGTTACTGCTTCATGTATTGTGATCATTGAACTACTTTAGAAGTTTCAATATTAGGAATATTAATCAAAATAGGAAAGCTGAATGTATCGAATTGTTAATGATGGCCAACTAGAGTTTAAAAGTCGATTTCATTATTTTCCTTGCCCTTACTTTTTTCTTTTTTCTTCAACTTCCTGAGTTGTTTCTTTGATGGACCCAAATCAATATCCTCTGCGCCACGACCTCTTTTACTTTTCCCTTTTTTCTTTTCCTTTTTCATGGTGTTCTTGGCAATGGCACCGCCATTTTGGTCAGCAGATTGGTCTTCGATTGGGACCAAAGTGTCTGTGTGAAAATCCATTCGGTAAGAACCTCCAATACCTATGAAAATACGTGAAGGTGTATTTTTAAAACTTGCTCCCATGTTAAAGTCCAGCTGTAGGTTTTCTTTTAACAAGTGTGCAATTCCCCCTCTCAATAATAAATCTGCATATCGGTCACTTTGTATACCTTGATGCTCTACAAATACGCTCCATTTAGGGTTTCTAAAGGCGTGTGATAGCGAAATCAGATAACTGAGTTCAGGATCATCCGTTCCAATACGATCATAGGCGGTATTGGTAATCAATACAAATCTTGGCGTTAAGCGACTTTGGGTAGCGATCATACCACGATAGGATAGGGTAGGTTCCCCTACATAAAAAGGATTATCGCCTAAAATGAAATTGGCACCCCCATAGAGTGACACCGCTGGTAAAAGGTTTTTAAATTGAAATTTATTATTGGCCCGCCAACTATAGAGGTTAGGTTTATTTGCTTCCGGATTTTTGAATGGGTCATAGACCAGGTATTTTAATCCCAACCTGCTTCTGGAAAAATCCCTTCGTTTTGCTAACAGATCAAAATTGGAATAGGTGATATCCTGATCTTGAAAAGTACCCTCGAAATTTAATTCCAAACGCTCAAACAATAAGCCATATCGCAGCGAGATTTCTGACCCCCAAATATCCGATTGGGTGTTGAGGAGCATATGATCTCGTTGTTCGTAAAAGACACCAAGTTCTGCCTGTACTACATTTTTACCTACCGCATACGCACTAACGGAAAGGCCAGGCCTATTGGAATTAATGACATCCGTATATTGGGAAATGGCAGGCAGGGGTAGCAATAGGGCTATGATTATGAGGTATAGATATGGTTTAGAGTAGACATATGGGCTATTCATGAACACGATTTTATATTTATTTTAATATTCTAATTCTAGTAATACAACGTGATAATTGTATTTTTGATATATATATGCAGTAATAAATGGTTTTTTTAAAAACAATATTGATTATTCTCTTGGTGTATTACCTACTAAAATTTTTAGTACGGTTTTTTGCTCCAAAAATTTTAAACTATGCTGCCAAGAAAACAGAATCCCATTTTAAGCAGGCATTTGAGGGCTTTGGCAATCAAAGAACTTCTAAAGAGGAAAAAGTAGGGGATGTCATCATCAATAAAAAAACATCAAAGAAAAAAGACGAATCTGAAAAAGTAGGTGAATACATTGATTTTGAAGAGCTAGACTAGTTATATTTGCCCAAACACTACTTATTTAGCAAATGAAGCAAGGTTTAAAATTCTTTTTCATCCATTTTTTTGTAATTGTATTTTTTATCCTTGCTGCCTTAGCGTACTTCAGTCCGGTGCTTCAAGGGAAAGTAATCTACCAGAATGACATTGCCCAATATACGGGCATGGCCAAAGAACAGAACGACTTCAGAAAATTAAATGATCAAGAACCTTATTGGACCAATAGTGCCTTTGGAGGTATGCCTACCTATCAATTAGGTGCAAATTATCCTCACGACTACATTAAGCAATTAGATCGATTGATCCGGTTTTTACCTAGGCCTACTGATTATCTATTCCTATATTTTATAGGTTTTTACATACTTTTGTGTTGTCTCAAAGTAGATTTTCGCTTGGCCATTGTTGGCGCCTTGGCTTTTGGTTTTTCTACTTATCTTATTATCATTTTGGGGGCAGGCCATAATGCGAAGGCCCACGCATTAGCCTACTTACCTGTGCTGTTGGCCGGCATTATGCTCGTTTTTAGAAGGAAATACCTTTGGGGCTTTGTCTTGACAGCTTTGGCAATGGCATTGGAAATTTCCGCAAATCATTACCAGATGACGTATTACTTTATGCTTTTGGTGCTCGTGCTAGGGGTTGTTTATTTGGTATATGCTATTAAGGAAAAACAATTGAAACACTATTTCATTTCGGTAGGAATCTTATTGGTTGCCGTTACCCTAGGTATTGCAGCAAATGCTACCGGATTGTTGGCCACCAAAGAATATGCGGATTGGAGCACCCGAGGTAAAAGTGAATTGACAATCAAACCCGATGGGTCACAAAAATTGAATACAGAGGGGTTGAGCAAGGGCTATATTACGAATTGGAGCTATGGTATTGCAGAATCATTGAATCTATTTGTACCACGTCTTTTTGGTGGGGCCAGTCAGGAAAATTTAGGGGAAGACTCCAAATCATTTAATTACTTGATCGATAAAGGGCTACCTAGGTCCAGTGCTTTGGATTTTGTAAGCGGTGTTCCGTTGTATTGGGGTGACCAGCCCGGTACTTCTGGTCCGGCCTATCTGGGGGCGGTCGTGTTCTTTCTCTTTATTTTGGGATTGTTCTTGGTAAAAGGAAAACATAAATGGTGGCTCTTATTTGGAACCCTGCTTTCCCTCGTTTTATCATGGGGCAAGAATTTTAGTGTACTAACCGATTTCATGATCGACTATTTTCCGTTGTATGATAAATTTAGGGCTGTATCTTCTATTCAAGTGGTATTGGAACTTTGCGTGCCTATATTGGCAGTCTTAGCACTGAAAAAATTGTTAATGGACAAGGTTCCCCATTCCGATAAACTAAAATCGTTAACTTATGCTACGGGAACTGTCTTGGGCATTGGGGTTCTATTATTTTTGTTCAAGGGAGCCTTTGATTTTGTTGGTACAGCAGATGACAATTTACGAATGACCGGCTTAGAGGAGCTTCCCAACATGTTACAACTAGATCGGAAAAGTGTTTATACCAGTGATTTGTTACGTTCATTGGCTTACGCCCTTAGTACTGCTTTGTTAATATGGTTTTATTTGAAGGAAAAGGTTAAAATGAATTTTTTGATCATTGCCGTGGGCGTTTTGATTGTTGTGGATTTAGTTGGTGTGGATTTACGTTACGTAAATAATGATAATTTTGTTTCTAAAAGGAAAATGCTGGAACCATTTCAAGAAACAGCGGCGGATAAGCTCATTGCCAAAGATGACGGTGTGTTTCGCGTATTTGATCAGACCGAAGGTTTCGACTCTGCAAAAACCGCTTATTTCCATCAAAGCATCACCGGATATCATGCCGCCAAACCTGCAGGTATGCAAGACCTATTTGATTTTCATATCTACAATGGAAATCTTTCTGTACTAAACATGTTGAATATTAAATACGTCATCAGACAGGATCAGGAGGGTAATTCTTTTCCTATAGAGAATCCGAATGCCAACGGAAATGCGTGGTTCGTAAAGCAATTGAAGCCCGTTAGCAGTGCAAATGCCGAGATTTTGGCCTTGGATAGTCTGGATACTAAGAATGTAGCCGTCCTTAATACGGCCGAATTCAACGATGTTTCGCAATTCGAATATCCAGTAGATTCTACGGCATCTATATCTTTGATAGATTATGAGCCTAATCACCTTACCTACGCCTCAAAGAATAGTAATGAAGGTGTAGCTGTCTTTTCTGAGATGTATTATAAAAATGGTTGGAATGCCTATATTGACGGTCGTGAAACTGAATATTTTAAGGTGAATTATGTACTTAGGGCGCTAAAAATACCTTCAGGAGCACACACCATAGCATTTAAATTTGAGCCAAACGTGGTAAAACAAGGTAGTACAATTACACTTGCAAGCACGATATTACTTGGCCTAGTAATTATTGGAGGATTTGGCTTTTCTTTTTGGGAATCTAAAAAAAGGAAAAAAGTCTAATGAGAAAGGTACTGGTCATTACGTATTATTGGCCACCTGCCGGCGGACCAGGCGTACAGCGTTGGCTGAAATTTGTAAAATATCTTAAAGATTTTGATATCGAACCCGTGGTCTATATTCCTGAAAATCCACAGTATCCATTTATGGACGATACATTCATTAAAGATATTCCAAAGGACATCACTATTTATAGGAATAGAATTATTGAACCTTATCGCTTGGCAAGCATATTTTCAAGTAAAAAGACCAAACAGATCAGTGCTGGTATCATCCAATCCAAAAATCAGTCGCTATTGGAAAAGGGGCTTTTGTGGATTCGAGGTAATTTTTTTATTCCTGATGCCAGAAAGTTTTGGGTAAAACCGTCTGTAACTTATTTGCAAGGAGTATTGGAAAGAGAAAATATTGATACCATTATTACTACAGGCCCACCCCATAGCGTTCATCTTATTGGTTATTATTTGAAAAAATCAAGACCACTACAATGGATAGCTGATTTTAGGGACCCGTGGACCGCGATAGGGTATCATAAAAAATTGAAGCTAACTACGAACGCACAACGTAAGCATAAAAAATTGGAGTCTATGGTACTCCATCATGCAGATAAAATTGTAGTGACCAGTAAGACAACGCAAAGGGAGTTCCAGCAAATTACAGAACAACCCATAAAGGTCATTACCAACGGTTTTGATCGAGAACGAACAACCAATAGCGAACTGGATAAAAAGTTCACCATTTCCCATATTGGGTCCATGCTTTCCGGTCGTAATCCAAATAATCTTTGGCGTGTTTTATCAGAATTGATGAAAGAGAATGTTGTTTTTAAAAATGCATTACAGTTACAATTTATTGGTGTGGTCAGTGATGATATATTGCAATCGATGAGGGAATTCGGACTGGGGGATGTGTACAAGGTTTTAGGCTATGTTTCGCATGAAAAGGCATTGCACTATCAGGAGACATCGCAGATTTTATTGTTGGTTGAAATTGATTCTCATGAAACCAAAGGGATAATTCCCGGAAAACTATTTGAATACATGTCCGCGAAACGACCCATATTAGGGGTAGGACCTGAACATTGGGAGGTTGGGGATATCGTGTCTGAAACCAAATCAGGAGCCATATTTGAGCATTCTGAATATATTTCCTTGAAAAACGTAGTTTTAAATTGGTTTGAACAATATCAAAAAGGACAATTATCGGTTTCCTCAAAAGGTATCGATCAATATAGTAGACGGGAACTCACCCGAAAATTAGCGAAATACATTTAATGGGCATCGTACTAAAACAATCAATGAACAATACCCTAGTTACCTATTTTGGTTTTGCGATAGGTGCTGTAAATACCTTGTTTTTGTATACCAATTTTATGGAGGCCGATAATTACGGACTGGTTCAAGTTGTATTGTCCGTATCTGCTGTACTTATGCCCATTTTGGCTTTTGGGGTGCCAAATAGTCTCGTTAAGTTTTATTCCAGTTTCCAAAAAAATAGCGACCAAGATGCATTTTTAACTTTAATGGTATTGCTTCCCTTGCTGCTTATCATTCCAATAGCGTTGGTAAGTTTTTTGGCAAATGAGACAATAGGCAGCTTGTTGTCTAGGGAGAATCCTGTGGTCAGGGATTATGTTTGGCAAATTTTTCTAACGGGTATGGCCATGGCTTATTTTGAGGTTTTTTATGCTTGGGCCAGAATCCGGATGAAATCCATATTCGGGAATTTCATGAAGGAGGTTTTTTGCAGGATAGCGCAGACCGGATTGTTGATCCTTTTATGGCTTAAAATTATTGAGATAGATTTTTTCATCAACGCATTGGTCGGGTTTTACCTTGTGCGCACCCTTATTATGAACATCTATGCATACCGATTACAGATGCCAAAACTTAATTTTAATCTTCCCAAGAATTGGAAGAATATAGTAACGTATAGCGGACTTATTATCTTGGGGGGTTCAACGGCCATTGTGCTTGTAGAAGTAGATAAAGTAATGTTGAACAATTTTTTGAAAATCGAAAATGTGGCCTACTATGCTGTAGCGGGGTTTATCGCCTCAACCATTGCCGTACCCTCTAGGGCCATGCATCAAATTACCTATCCCTTAACGGCTACTTATCTTAATAACCAGGATAGTTATGCTTTGAAAAAGCTGTATCAAAAAAGTTCGTTGACGCTTTTTATTATCTCAGGCTTAATTTTTTTACTGATTTTATTGAATCTAAGCGATTTGTATACTTTATTACCTGAAAATTATTCTGGAGGATTTAAGATTGTTTTTTGGATAGGACTGGCCAAGGTATACGATGCACTCTTGGGCAATAACAATTCAATTTTGTTCAATTCAGACTACTACCGATCCATTTTGTTCTTTGGGGCCCTGTTGGCGGTATTGGCCATAGTTTTCAATTTATGGCTCATTCCTGCATACGGTTTGGATGGTGCGGCGATTGCCAGTTTCAGCGCGTTCTTTATCTATAATAGCTTGAAGCTGGGTTATGTAAAGTCAAAATTTAAGATAACCCCATTTACACACGAAACATGGAAAGTTCTGGGATTATTAGTGTTTATAGGGGTCTTATTCTCGGCTTATTCGTTTTCGTTTCATCCCTTATTTAACATAGCCTTCAAAAGTATGTTGATGATAGCGATGTACATAGGGATACTGTATCGCTTCAAAATATCGGAAGATGTCTACGGTGCTTTACGTAAATTCTTAAAAAAACGCTGATTACATTTGTAGTTTTTCTTTTTTATGGGACCGCTGTATGCCGTAGTGTTGTTTGTAAATTTTAACAATAATCAGGAAAAGGCTAATGATCAAGGGCCCGAAAATCAGTCCAACAAATCCGAATAGCGGTATTCCCACAACAACTCCTATCAACGTTATTAGAGGATGAGTATTGTCCAGTTTTTTCAAAAGCAACAACCGGATTAAGTTATCCGTCATTCCTACTACCAAAATACCATATAATAAAATACCCCAAGCCTGAAAATCATTACCACTTGCCAAACTTAAAACGAACACGGGAAAAATACCGATAAACGTACCTATGAAAGGAATCATGGATCCCACTGTTACAATGACAAACCAAAATAATGGATTTTCAATCCCAAATATAAAGAAGCCAATAAGTGCTATAATGCCTTGGGTCAATGCAACTAGGGGAATAGCTATGGCATTTGATTTTACTACACTTTCAATTTCTTCACCTAAAATTACCAATGTTTTTTTGCTTAGGGGAATATAAACCATTAAGGAGTCCTTTAGTTGCTTCGGACTTTTCAACATGTAATAAAGTATGAATAGGAGCAATCCAAGGGAGATAAAAATGTTAAAGGTACCGCTTGCAAACCCTTGTAGATTATCCGTTAACCAACCCGATGCCTGTTTTGGGTCGATATTCGAGGAAATATCATAGTCTATATATTTTTCAAGTTGAAAAACTTGTTGCTTTAAAGCTTTAATGACTTGTTCAGATTTATCGGCCAAGTTTCCTACTTCTGCGCTTAACATGAATACAGCTCCGCCCAAGGGCAAGAAAATACCAATTGAAGAAACAAAAATGAGGAGTAGGGCGGCCCACATTCTTTTCATGCCTTTATCCAAAAGCTTGGTCATCCACTTTATTAAGATCACATATAGTGTAAGAGCTCCAAGAACCCCCGATAAATAGGGAAGCATGTATTTCACAATCAATCCACCCAAAAAAATGATGAGTAAGAGGATGACTACCTGCCTAATTATTTTATTATTAATTCTCTTCATACGAATATGGCTTTCACAAAGCTAAAATTCGCTCAAAAGTAGCGTTATAATTTTACAGGAATTAGCTCACACACTTAATTTTCTAATGCAAAAATATGCCTTGTACCAAAATTTAAAGCGTAGCATCACTGCTGATTTCGTAAAGTCGCGACCGGTCCATCGTTTGGTTTATGCTACTACAGGTTTTTTTGATAGGTAACACAAGCAATAGTATCGTTGCATTAAACTAATTAGTGTAAAGAAACAGATTGATGAAACGTATTATGCGGTAACCATCGGTAAAATGAACCCAAAAGTGCTAATCGATTCGCCCTTAGCTAAAAAAGCAGCTATTTCATACTAGCAAGTTTCAGAAACTGTACCCTCTAAAAGATTCGGATTTTTGAATTTAGTAAGATTGACACCAACAACCGGAAGTAGGCACCAAATACTTAACCAGCTGTTGGAAATTGGGAATTCCATATTGGGAGATTCAATCTATTTGATAGAGGGTTTGCTATTACAGGGTCAGGGATTATATCTTCATGTCCACACCTTACAATTCAATCATCCTATTCCGATAAAAAATAAAGATTAGCTCAAAATTACCAATGAAATTTGAAGAAATGGTTTACCAGGGATATATCTTGAAATTAAAAAATATAATAAAAAAAGCCCCGCAACGAAAGTAACCGCTGCGGGGCTAAACAACTAACCAACCTAAAAACTATTTTAATTTCTTCTGTTACCTCTAGTTGTTGCTGACCTAGAATTAACACTTTTTGAACTTCTGGACGGAGCTTCGCTAACTGATCTAAAACTACTGCTTCTACCAACGGTACTCTGTTTTCTCGTAGGTGCTTGCGAAGCAGATCTCACCGTACTGCTACGTTGTGTTCTCGATTCAACGGATGAGCTTTGTGTCCTTCCTTGAGTACTATGGGTTTCCGTTTTTCTTGATACCGGCTTGTCATACGCGTTGGAACTTCTTATAACGGTGGTACTGCTAGGGGTTCTTGAATCCTCTCCGTTAGTAACCGTTCTGCTCTGGGTATTTCTATTGCCAGTATTATTTCCACTTTGAACCGTTGACTGAGTACCTTGACTTCGGGTAACCTCTCTTTTGGTTACGTTATTGCCTTGATTACTTCGCCCATTATTATTGCTCTCACGCCTAACGGTAGAAGATCTTTCTGTTGAACTTGTTCTGCTGGATGTAGCGGTATTGTTCGACGCAATACTTCTATCCGTTCTCAAACCATTATCCCTTTTTGCTACGGTTCTGTTGGTTCTATACGAATTATCCCTTACCGCAACACGTTGATCATTTCTATAAATACTAGCTCTTTCATTTCTCACTTTATTGTACCTGTGTTGTTTTCCAACATTTACATAAGCCCTTCTGTAATTGTTCCTATAAGGATTATAGTAGGTGTAACGAACTGGAGCATAATACCTTCTATAAGGTCTATTATATACCAGACATAAATTTAAAGCTGGTCTTGCGAACCAATTATGAAAAGGTCTATATACATAGTTTCTGTTATAGATATTTATAAACCCGGTGTGATAATCATAAAAACCTCTATTGTTGTAGAAAACGTTCATACCACCTAGTCTACGAACTCTTCCGTTTCTATAATTGATATCTACATCACCTATTTGGTTTACTCGACCATAATAATCGTAGAATATTGGAATATTCTCAACTTGTATAACCGCTCCATAATCATCATATTGAGCATATGGGCTATAATCAAATCCTGAATTAAAGGTTATTCCATTTCGGTTACCACTAACAAGATTGTCAATATAAAAATCAAATTCACCATCTGGGAATACTGAAAATGTAATGCCGTTTTCAACAAAAATGAATGAATTGTTGAAATTATAAGCATTGCGTATTGCAACCTTATCTTCGATCATACCTGTAGCAAATACACCTGTGGTGCCTAAAATCATTGCCGTAAAAAGGAGTACTAAGTTTTTCATGATATAAGGTTTTAAGTTTTGAATGGAACTATTCTCATTCTCCTACATCTACACAAACAACGTGCCAAAAATAATAATGTTCATTATACAAGTTGATTATCAGCATATTAAAAGGTTTTCTCGTATATTAATTAAGAATTCTCAAAAGGGTAAATTTGAAAAAAATATGACTTATAGGGTTAACCTGAAATTGTGGGTTTTGACGAAAATAATTGCTTAGTTTACTATTATCTACTACTCTTACTAATTAATTTACCGATCTATCAAAAACGTTTTCAATACTTTATTATGTATTTTTTTATTGATTTCATGTAGTTCCTCCGATTATAGTGAACCAATAGTAGATACGACACCACCTGAGTTTGGTATTTCAATAAGCGGTATATCGGATTTAGATAAAACAGAGATAATTTCACTAAGTGGAATTATCACCATAGATATAGCGGCCAAAGATAAGTGGTTTGCTAAAAGTAGTAGCATTTATAGACGACTCAAAAATTACAGAAGATAAAGAGGCTCCATATCAACTTAATATTGACTTATCAGCCTTCTCCTCTAATTCTGCAAAACTTCAACCTAAGACCTACACCTTGAGAATTTATGTAATTGATGTTGATGGTAATGTAAATTCCTTTGAAAAAACCATAGTGATAAAAAGGAACTTGTTATGATTAACATTCCTAAAGGTTACTATCAAACAGAGTGGGATAGACATTTTGTTTTTGCTTCTAGAATCCATTTCTAAAAGTACTTCTGGGTACTATAAAAATTATTTAGAGTCATCTACTTTGCCCTTGACTAGAGACTAAATTCATTAATTGGGTTTTTAGATAATCAACTTTAAATTTTATTTAATATTTAGGACCTTAATTATTCAATCTAACGACCAAAGGATTTAAATAAGCACTTAATTTGGATTATAACTTCTCCTTTAGGTACTTTGCGGTATAGGATTCATTGCTTTGCACTACCTCTTTCGGCGTACCCTCTTCAAGTAAGCGACCTCCGTTTTCTCTTCCGCTTGGTCATAGGTCAATGATCCTAGTTTTAACCCTTATTAAAATTCAATCCATATTTTTCAAATACAGTTTTACTATAAAAAAAATATGAATTATTCAGGCCGTATTTTTGTTACGAAATTGAATTTATGTACCTGCATCAAATAAAAACTTGACGCATTTTGAATGTTAAATGTTGTCTTCGTTAAACTTGGGTTAAAGCACTGTATGAATAATTAAAACTTGTACTTATTGCTTATTTTAAAAGGACTAATAAATTAAAAAATTATGACAAAGATTAAAGCATATTCAGCGGCTTCCAAGGAAGCTGACTTAAAACCATTTGAAATTGAAAGAAGAGCGGTATTGGATGATGATGTGAAAATCGACATCTTATATTGTGGTGTTTGCCACAGTGATCTTCACCAAGTAAGAAATGATTGGAAAAATTCCGTTTATCCAGTTGTACCTGGCCATGAAATCATTGGTAAAGTTTTGGATGTAGGTAAGAACGTAAGTAAGTTTAAAAAGGGAGACCTTGTTGGGGTTGGTTGTATGGTAGATTCTTGTCACACCTGCAGTGCGTGTAAGGATGATTTGGAACAATTTTGTGAAAATGGCGCCACCTTTACCTACAATAGTAAAGACAAGCATTTGGGAGGCCATACCTATGGTGGTTATTCTGAAAGCGTAGTGGTAGATAAGGAGTTTGTATTACGGGTTCCTGATAATTTAGATCCAAAGGCTGCTGCTCCTTTGCTTTGTGCAGGTATTACCACGTATTCACCCTTGGCACATTGGGGAGTTAAAAAGGGTGATAAGGTTGGGGTTATAGGTTTAGGCGGTTTAGGCCATATGGGCGTAAAATTTGCACATGCTATGGGCGCCCATACCGTTATGATCACCACATCGCCATCGAAAAGTGATGATGCTAAAAGTTTAGGGGCAAACGAAGTTTTAATATCCAAGGATCAGGACCAAATGAAAAAGCATGCAGGTTCCTTTGATTTTCTCTTGAACACGATTCCCGTGGGCCATGATATGAACCCTTATGCAAATTTGTTGAAAAGAGATGCCACAATGGTTATCGTTGGTGCCGTGGAACCCTTGGACCCTTTACATGGAGGTAGTTTAATTATGGGCAGGAAAAGAATAGCCGGCTCCTTAATAGGAGGGATCAAGGAAACACAGGAAATGTTGGATTTCTGCGGAGAACATAATGTAGTATCCGATATTGAGATGATTGACATCCAAAATATAAATACTGCCTATGATCGTTTACAAAAATCTGATGTGAAATATAGATTTGTAATCGATATGAAATCATTGAAAGAAAGTTAGTATGCAGATTTAGCTGTACAAAAGAGGCTGCCAAAAAAGTATATACCGCTGTCAATTCCAGTGCCCCGTAACTTTGGGGGAGCACTACATATTATTGAGATTCAAGGCCTTTCGACTGCGCCTTTAGGCGCAGCAGGCGCCATATGGCAATTTGGGTAAAATTTATCCTTTTAGACAGCCTCTTTTATTTTAGTTTGATATAATCTATTTCTAGACTAAAGTCTTCCTCTTTATTGTTTCCGATTAAAATGGCTATTTGTGCCAAAAAATCACCGTGAAA
>JBBSKR010000085.1:0-14388 GCA_038256135.1 Flavobacteriales bacterium
GACATGAAGAACCTTCGGTTACGAATTGAAGGTAAGAGTGTTGCGCAATCTTTGAGCAATGGCATAGTGTAGGCTCCCCCATAAAGCACTCTTTAATCTATTAGTGTCCATTTTAGGTTGACATTGGTCAGTAACGTTAATTATAGATTTGTATCTTTGTAAAATGAGTAAAAGTAAAATACAGGATAACTACGTTTCGACTTTAGAAAAGAGATTTCTAAAAGAAATGCCTAGAATCCGTAAGGAAATCAGGGTGTATGAAACACATCTTAAAAATGGAAAACTAAATTCCTCTCCAAAAATTGCTCCTCAATACAAACATTGATTTCATCACCTACACTAACGGTAATTGCTGGATGTAACGGTTCAGGTAAATCCTCGTTCTCAAATGCTGTTACATCAAAGCAATCTCCCTCATTTGATTATGACAAAATCTTTCTTCAAAAATATAATTCTTTGCATGATTCAGAATTTAGGGATATAATGGCTCATAATTTGGCCAGAGAGGCCTTGGAGCAAGCTATAAACACTTCGATTAACAATAAATCAGATTTCACTTATGAAACAAACTTTAATTCGACGCCTCTCTATTGGCCTGAAAAGTTTAAAAGTGCAGGATTCAATTTAAGGTTGATATATTTTTGCCTAAATACGATTGATGAGGCAAAAAAACGTGTTCAAATTAGAGTAGAAAATGGAGGGCATTTTGTTCCTGATTCCGAAATAACTAATAGATACAGGCTGGGTTATAACAACCTCAATGAGCATTGGCGATTCTTCAATGAAATATATCTATTCGATACCAGTGCTTATAAACAAAAGCCTCGATTTCTTTTGTCGATTGTAAATAACGAATTGTTAGAAAAAATAGATTTTCCAAAATTCCTGGTTCCACTAGTTCCAAGTATTCAACTTTTGAAATAATTTTTTTACAGAAAAATGTCTCTAATCGAATGGGGCTAATTTCCTTAATCAAAATCTTCTCTTACTTACTTGTTACTAAGGCTAAAAATCCTTTGCGTGTTTATTAGTGATAGATCGTAGTTAAACTCTTACCTAAGTTTGATAATCAACCTAGAGACATTAAATCCCACCTTTATTTAAACTTTATTATGTTAGTGTCCGATTATTTTAAGTTACGAAAAGTCTTTTTAAATACCGTTCGGCCCATTCCCCTTCATTTCACGAAAAGCTACATTCTTGAAAAGAGCTTCACTAACCTATATCTTGAACACGGTAAACATAATGATTATAAAGATTTAGAGGTTTTCTCATCAAATCATTAGAAAAACACTTAGAACTGTTTGGCTTATGAAAAGAGAAAGAATGAACCAGTTATGCTGCTGGACAGTAAGGACCTTTTCCAGTGAGTGATGACTGCCAGCAATAGCTTTCAAAAAGTGAAACCTCCTGAACTACATGTTTTCGGTTGTTTTTCTAAACAGCCCTTGGCAAATGTAAATTTCCAAAAAACCGAAATATTACCTACCTAGTTACCTAAAGGACTTGTAGCGCCCCATCAGCGGGGGCTACCTTAAGGTAGGATATCTACACCATTAATTACCTAAGTATTACCGAACCTACCTTATTGGGTAAGATGGGTAAGCTCGAATTTATACCCACCTAAGCCCTAAACACCAGTAAATAGGGACTTAGGTAGGAAGGTAGCCGAAATTCAATTAAAAGAAGCTGATGAAGAAAAAAAGAACAAATAATTTATGGTGTCAAAGAGCCGAGCTTTTCCCATGAAAGGGCGCTGACAAAACTCGGGCACTTTCCGACCAGGGGAACAGAAAAAGAAGCTTGGGTTTCTGAAGATCTACGGTCAGAAAACCAAGCCTCTTTCAAAGTTCCAGAATACTATAAGCACAGAAATTGGCATAATTAGTTAATATAAGGAATTGTATTTTTTTCTTTTTCATCAGCACCCACTTTTAAAAGTTGACACATAGTTCGAAATTTGAGAGAGGTCACTTCAAATTTATGAGCACAAACCGGGACTTTAAAGACACTAATCTTGGCTTATAAATAATGCAAAAAAGGGACTTGGTCAGGAAGTGCGAGATGTGTCTTTGTTGCCACAAAAACAAACTCGCTTTACTCCCGGCGGTCGCAAAGTAATATGAATATGAAAAGAAAGTGTACCAAATCAAAAGTAGGGTGCGCCCTATTTCGATTTTACTTTACGCTTATCTACCGGAACACTATAAAATCGAAATAGGATCCATGCGCAGTTAAGTTATGGTAAGGATTTGGGGGTCACCTCTTTTTTTTAAAAGCAGGAAATTTGAATTCTAATTTATACACTTTTTTAGGTGATAAACTAGAGTAAATTGTATCAAAACTTATGATAAAACCATAAAGTAATGTTAAAGGTTGCAGATTCGGTTGCACTCCTATTTCAATCCCTTTGAAGGCTTATATAAATGGCGCTGACGAGAGTTGAAGACACTCCCGCCTCGAGTACCTAGTAAAACCGTAAAGACTTAATAATCATCTTTTTTTTTACGGTTTTTTTATAATTTTTTTTGCCGAATAATTGACGAAAAATATGTTGTTTTCATATCATGGTTAAATCGTTGATTGAATTTAAATATTAATCAATAACAAGTGTATTATAAGTAAACGAGATCAAAAAATTTTAGAATTGACCAATGAGCTGGTGTCTGACAACAATTACGAACATTTTGAAAGTCTACTTGACAAAATGACCTTAGCCTTAATTCAGGGCGAGGAAAACGAACTGACCAAGGCTAATGCTTTCTGGACGGTTATAAATTTAAAAAACTACTAAAAGTCGCATGTAGTGATTTCTTTGGATATGATAACCTAAAGGAGGTTTTATTGGCTGAACCTAGAAATGAGTTTGAACAAAAGTTGTACAATACAATTACTTCTGACTTGAACAACAATCCAAGATGGGATAAGACTAAGGACGGAAGACGATAAAATTACGCAGCATTATGCAAAAATTCTAGACCATAAACTTTCCGAGGATATGAGTAATCTTTGGTTACGAATTGAAAACGAAATCAAATTATCTCCTATAAATGGGACTTAGAGCAAAGAGGGACTAACCAAAATTTAATTCTATAGGGTTTTATAGGATGTCACAGCAGGTTTATTTTATTTCGCTAATCATCTCCGCCTTCATTGGTTTATTGAAAAAATTCTTGACATAAGGGTACTCTCCCGCTCTCTTAATGTCACTGGGATCGTTGGATGAGCTTAGCATGTTGATACTGCATTTATCCTTAACATCTTCGGGGAACTTGGCAAATTGCTCCAGGAATTCAAAGCCATCCATTTCGGGCATCCGTATGTCAAGAAATATGAGTTCAGGAAATGGTTCACCTTTACTAATTAGATTATTTAAAAATTCCAGTGCGTCAACGCCTGAATTCATCACTGTGATTGAATCTGCTATTTTCGATTCTTTAACGATTAACTTGTTGATGAAATTGTCAACTGCATTGTCATCTATAAGGAGAACATGTTTCATAGTATTTATTTTATTTCGATTAGATTGGGAATGCTAACCGTAAAGGTTGTCCCACTATCCAGTTTTGATTTTGTAGCAATAATACCGTTAAGCTTTTCTAGCGTTTCGTTCACTATATACATACCAAGTCCCGAGCCTGTGCTAAGCTTTGTAGCTCTGTAAAACATTTCAAAAATCCTTTCCTGCTTATCATCGGCTATCCCGATACCATTATCCTCTACCGTTATTATAGCCTTTGATTCTTCTGATTGAACCGATATGGTAACATAAGGATTTGGCTTGGTCTTATCCTGATATTTGATGGCATTGCCGATCAGGTTGTTTATAATAATCGATATTCTTCTGTTGTCAGAAATGAATTTTCCCATTTGCACAACTTCCATTTTGATTTCGCATGCGGGCTCACCCTCCATGTATTTCAATGTCTGTAGGCTTTCGTTGATAAGCGCTTCAAAGTTTATTGCCTCCTTTTCTATTTCGGTTCTTGAGTTACGCGAGTAACTGATGATATCTTCGATAAAGCTGTCAAGTTTAGTGATGCTTTGTTTCATCATTCCGACCAGTTCTTTTTGGCCATGCTCAGCTTCAGGTAGGCTATCATCCATGATATTGATAAGACCTTGCAGGGAAGTGAGCGGGGCACGCAGATCATGGGAGGTACTGTAGACAAATCTGTCAAGTTCGGCGTTTGTTTTTTTAAGCTCTATGTTTTGTTGTTCGAGTTTTTCTTCCGCTATTTTTCGCTCCGTTGTATCCTGTAAAATTCCATATAACCTAACCGGTTTTTTATCTTTGTCAAATTCAAATCGCCATTCTGTGTAGGCATAGTTTAATGAGCCGTCCTTACTTTTAAAGCTGAAATTGAGATTAGAATCTTTGAACGTTTCAAAAGCTTCCCGAATTCCTTTTCGAGCCACTGGTCTATCCGAAGGGAGTATTAGATTATAAAAGGCATCTAGTGAAGGTTGAATGGCTCCCTTTTCTAAGCCGAAAATACGGTAAAATTCATCCGACCAGCTACTTAGATTTGTTATTAAATCAATCTCCCAGTTAGCGGTATGGGATATTGCCTGCGCCTCCTTTAACCTTATTTCACTTTCCCTTAGATTTTCCTCCGCTTTTTTACGTTCGGTAATATCCGACCGGATGGCCATATATTGGTAAGGCTTTCCCTTTTCATCCAGGAAAGGAACTATGGTGGTATCTACCCAGTAAATCGTTCCGTCTTTCGCTTTATTTTTTAATTCTCCTTTCCATATTATACCATTGGCAATAGTGACCCATAAATTTTTAAGGTATGATTTTGGATGATAACCTGAATTAATGATACGGTGATCCTGCCCTACTAATTCTCGAGCGCTATATTTTGAAATGTCACAGAAATTTTTATTTACGTATTTAATGATTCCTTTTTGGTCGGTGATGGCCAAAATAGATGACTTGTTAAGTGCATATTTATAATCTGTAATTTCTCTTTCCGCTTTTTTGAGCTCTGTTATATCGAGATTTGTGCCTATCATTCGTAAAGGCTTCCCTGTATCATCACGTACCACTATGGCATCTCCCTTAATATAACGGATGGATGAATCGGGCCACACAATTCTGAATTCCGAATCAAATTTTGTATCACCCCTTAATGCGCTTTGAACCTTTTCATTTTCTTCGTCAATATCTTCAGGATGAACAGTAGCTGCCCATGCTTCATATGCGCCACTGAATTTATCTTCGGCAACCCCGAAAATGCCGTACATGGTCTTATCCCAAATAAGCTTGTTGTTTACAACGTCCCAATCCCATATTCCCATTTTCACCGATGTGGTGGCCAGGGTCAACCTTTCACTTAATCTATATATAGCTTGTTCAGCCTCTTTGTCCTTTGTTATATCTGTTTGAATGGAAAAAAAACCGGTAAGCTCGCCAGTGGAATCAAACTCCGGCTGGCATTGTATGCGAGTCCAGTACTTATTGCCGGTTTTAGTATAATTAATCGTATCACAATTGAAAGCCTCCCTGTTGCGGATTTTTCTGCGCATGTAACGAACATGCTCCGGGTCAGTTTCGGGCCCTTGTAAAAAAGACCCTGGCCTTTTCCCAATAATCTCGTTCAGCTCAAATCCCGTCATAAAGATAAAGGCATCGTTCACCCACTGAATTTTTTCCTCTGCATCGGTAATTACTACGGCATTGCTGGTTTTTCTTGCAACAAGTGACAACTTGGTTATTTCTTCCTCTGCATGTTTTCTTTCGGTTATATCCTGGCAGGTTCCTACTGCACGAACGGAATGGCCCTTATCGTCCTGAACAATTTTCCAATTTTCTAAGACATGTTTCAGCGTGCCGTTAGTTGAAATGATCCTATGCTCAACAGAAGTTTCCAATGGGCTGGTCAATGAATTCTCGAAAGCTGTGTTTACTTTATGACGATCATCAGGATGAACAAATGAGAGAAAAACTTCATGGGTAACTTGCAATATTTTTAGATCAGTTTCAAAAATATGGTGTGTTTCTTCAGACCACACTATATTGAAGGTCTGCAGGTCTGTTTCCCAACTTCCTAATTTTGCAATTCCCTGCGCCTCTTTTAAATGTAACTGACTACTTATTAATTCATCTATGACAGCTTCCTTTGCACTCTCCAAACTATATTTCTCCATGGAATTCAGAACTGCTTGCGGCAAGCGGTGCAAGCGGTCCTTGAGGATATAATCATCTGCCCCGGCTTTCATTACTTCTACAGCATATTCATCAGATACCGTTGCTGTAACCAATATGATAGGAATTTTTATTCCTTTTTGCTTCATGATACGTATTGCGTCCAATGAATTAAAGGAAGGAAGTGAGTGGTCGGCTATGATGATGTCAGGAACAAATTCTTGGAGTGCCTTTTCAAAGGCTGTTTTAGTGCCAACGACCAATGTCTCAAATTGAATATTTCCCTTTTTCAATTCTCTTTCTACTAATTCAGCATCAGCAGGCGTGTCTTCGAGGTGAAGTATTTTTAATTTAGTTTTCAATTTCTCAGCATTTTTGTTTACTTATTTATACTGGAGGTTGGTTTTTGAGCAGCCAATAAAAACCAAGGTCTGTAACTACTTTTGCAAATTCATCGAATTCGACCGGCTTTACAATGTAGCTGTTGGCACCAAGCGAATAGGCGCATTCAATATCAGGATGTTCTTTGGAAGAAGTGAGTACCACTACAGGAATCGCTTTTGTGAGTTCGTTTGTCTTGATCCGTGCCAGTACTTCAAGTCCGTCCATTTTCGGCATTTTTAGATCGAGCAGTATGACTTTTGGTTTATTATGAATGTCCCTGCCTTCAAATTTTCCTGTTCCAAAAAGAAACTCGATTGCCTCGGCTCCGTTTTTCAGGTGGATAAGATTGTTGTTGATATTGCCTTTGCGAAATGCGCGAATAGCCAGCTCTGCATCGTTCACGTTATCTTCTATAAGCAGGATTTCAACTCTATTATTTCCCATAATTCGCTTGATCTGAGTTATTCGTTTTCTATTTTTTTTTCATCCAAATCCGGTAAGCTGAAATAGAAGGTTGCGCCTTTTCCTTCTTTCCCTTCAGCCCATACTTTTCCATCGTGCTTTTGAATAATACGCTGCACGATGGCAAGCCCAACACCTGTGCCTGAAAATTCTTCATCGGAATGGAGTCGTTGGAACACCCCGAATAATTTATGTGCATATTGCATGTCGAAGCCTACGCCATTGTCGCTCACAGAAAATATAAGCTCCCCGTTATTGCGCTCCGATCGTATTGCTATCAACGGCTTTTCTTTTTTGGCAGCATATTTAATGGCGTTGGAAAGTAGGTTGGTGAATACGTGCTGCAATAAATTATAGTCTGCAACTGCGGGAAGCAGGTTATCAAATTTTATTTCGGCATTATGTGTCGTACTTTGATTGATCTCTGAAAGAGCAGTTTGGAGCAACTTGTCCATATCCACCTTGGACTTTGTAATTCCTTTTCTCCCCAATCTAGAAAAGGTAAGCAGGTCATCGATCAAGACTCCCATTTTTTTTGCATTGCTCTTCACTTTCCCCAGCAATCTTTTTCCCTCGACATCAAGCACGGTGCCGTAATCTTCTTCCAAAATGTCTGCGTATCCGTTTATGGCACGAAGTGGTGTTCGTAAATCATGCGATACGGAATATGAAAATGATTCTAGATCTTCGGTACGCTCTTTCACCCGCTTTTCCAATTCGTCGACTTCATTATAGGAATCGATTAATTCGACAGCTCTTTTCTTCTTTTCCTCTATTTGAAAAAGGAGTTCTTTATTGGCAAGAACGAGTTCTGCTGCGCGTTTTTCTTTTTCCCCGTTTTGAAAAGCAAGTTCTTTGTTGGCAATGACGAGTTCTGCTACGCGTTTTTCTTTTTCCTCGTTTTGAAAAGCGAGTTCCTTGTTGGCGATGACCAGTTCTGCAGCTCGTTTCCCTTTTTCCACGTTTTGAAAAATTAGCTCATTGTTTGCTATAACGAGTTCTGCTGCACGTTTCTCGTTTTCCTCTTTTTGAAAGGAGAGTTTTTTGTTAGCAATAAATAGTTCATCGGATTTTTCTTTTTTATCCATTTTGTTTCTTTCTTTAATTCTATTTATTTAAGAATTGGACATGGCATCCAATGGATAAATGAATGTGTCATTTACACTATGTGACTAACATAATTTTTAACGAAGTTTATGAAGTAATATTGTAAGTATTTTCTTTCATTTAATACAATATAGTCATTATGATTTGGTGGAGTCATACAATTAACATTTAAGTTTTTATTTGAGCTCTTTTTAAAAAAGCGGATTGGGGAAGAAAAAAAAAGTGTGTCATTTGAGTTCCCGATAGATTTCTTGAAGCATTCCTGCTGTCTACACACAAAATAGGTTTCTTTTATTAATCGAGAGATAAACGGGTCACGTTAAAAAGTTGGGGGAAGTTATATTTTCGCGAAAAACTTGGAACAATATTAAATAGGCTTCCAACCAGAAAACCTGTCGGAGCATTATGATTTGGTTCAGGTCGATGAATTAGCCCTTAAAAGTATCGAATATAAAGCTAAGATTAGTTTAAATTTGCAGCCAAATCAAACCCAATAATGTTACAGATACAGACCATACGGGATAGGAAGGACGAAATCATCCTTGCCCTTGGAAAACGGAATATTGACGCCCAAACCTTATTGGACCATGTACTCCAGTTGGATGAAAAAAGACGTGCCACCCAAACCAAATTGGATACCCTTTTGGCAGAATCCAACATACTTGCCAAAGAAATTGGTATTTTGTACAAAACAGGAAAGGTTCAAGAAGCCGATTTGTTGAAGCAACAAACGGTGACCCTTAAGGAAGCATCCAAACAATTGGGGGAAGATTTGAACACAACTGCCGAGGAACTTCAAACATTATTATACCAAATTCCCAACACCCCACACGCCTTCGTACCAGCAGGTACCTCAGAAAATGACAATGAAGAAATCTTCAATGAAGGCGATATACCTGTGTTGGATGCAGCTGCACTACCCCATTGGGAACTTGCAAAAAAATATGACATTATAGATTTTGAACTTGGGGTAAAAATTGCAGGTGCAGGATTCCCTGTTTACAAGGGAAAAGGAGCCCGTTTACAACGGGCCTTGATTTCCTATTTCCTGGATAAAAATACCCAGGCCGGGTATACCGAAATACAAGTACCGCATTTGGTGAACGAACTTTCGGGTTATGGAACGGGGCAACTGCCCGATAAGGAAGGTCAAATGTACCATATTACAGCAGATGACCTCTACTTGATCCCTACCGCCGAAGTGCCCGTGACCAATATTTTTAGGGATGTCATACTCAATGAAAGCGATTTTCCGATTACCTATACAGGGTACACCCCTTGTTTTCGAAGGGAAGCCGGTAGTTATGGAGCCCATGTACGTGGGTTGAACCGGTTACATCAATTCGATAAAGTAGAAATTGTACGGGTCGAGCATCCGAGCAAATCGTATGAAGCTTTTGACGGGATGGTCGAGCACGTTAAAAATATCTTGAGAGAACTAAAACTACCTTACCGGGTGTTACGTTTATGTGGGGGTGACCTAGGGTTTACGGCTGCCCTAACCTATGATTTTGAGGTGTTCTCGACCGCACAGAACCGTTGGCTGGAAATTAGTTCGGTTTCCAATTTTGAGACCTACCAGGCCAACAGACTGAAACTAAGATACAAAGACGAGAACGGAAAAAGTCAATTGGCACATACCCTAAATGGTAGCTCTTTGGCACTGCCTCGCGTTTTGGCAGGAATCTTGGAAAATTATCAAACCGCCGATGGAATTAATATTCCAGAGGTATTGGTTCCCTATTGCGGTTTTAAGATGATCGATTAAAATACCGGGCTTATAGTTTGGTAAATCACAGTAATTACAGTGTATCTAGCGGACTTTCAATATTCACCAAACTTCTTGGGCTGACCTTGGTATATACTTGGGTGGTCTATAAAAATGTGCCCATTGGTTCTGTATAAAACGAAATCTGTACCAGACTCCAATAAATGTGTGGTATAACAATGCACGCCTATGGTTTTGTTTATCCCTGCTTTTTTTATGGCATTTTTAAAAATTTTTTGCGCACTCTACTAAGAATACTGTCCGCCATAATGATCTTACACTACGAACTTTATTGGCTTATATTCTTTATTGTAAATTTTTAATTTAGGCAAGAGACTTACAGGAAAGGGCACCAGCCTATCCTTTTTACCTTTTGCACCCTGTATGAGTACGACCATACGATGACTATCTATATGGTTCAATTTTAAAGCTACTACTTCAGATACCCTGAGGCCCATACCAAAACAAAGTTATAAAGCGATTAGATGTTTACTGTTCTTTACCTGCGCCATCAAGCGTACAACCTCCTTTTTACTTAAAATTTTCGGTAAGGTCGCCGGCTTTTTAGGCCTGGGTATATCAAAAAATAGCTGTGGTCTATGCGATACCTGTTCGTAGTAAACTACCTCGGGGCAAGTCCACGGGGCATTGTAGGAAAACAACCTTAAAATTTCGAGGCAAGCCTCAAAGCATTTAAATCTCGATTATCGAGTAAAATTTGATTGCGTTGTTCTTGCGGTTCATTTTTTGTTCCTTCTTTTATTTTCATTAACGTAATATAGAAAGTAGTCTTTTAGCCTTTTGTTGGTTAAATCTGCAACCGAATAATCTTTTAGCGACTGTTTGGAAATTTTTCAAATGTTTTTTTATGTCCCTTTTTGCGCATTTCTTCGTTATCCCGAAGGTTCGGGATTGAACGCTAGCCCTGCTATCCTTAACTATAGGTTTTATATTAAAACCAATCTAAAGGAACCGGCGGGGTTGCCTTAAACTGCAACAAAAATGACTTTTAAAAATTCCAATAAAAAAAACCCAAACAGTCTCTTAGTCACATTGGTGGGATATCTTCAATAATACGATCCAAGTTGTACCACACGTTTGCAAAAAAACGAATGTCGGGAGTTACAAATATCCTTTTGAGTCGTCATTCGGACATAAAGGACAAACCAAAATTATGACAGCCGACCCTAATTCCCCGAGCAAAACTAAAACGATCATTGAATTCGTCATTACTATCCATTCTCGAGTCGTTTGATAAAAGAGACACATAAAATGCTCTTACAGAACGTAAGGGGCGAGCATAAAATGCCAGGTGATTTTCGCACCAGTCAAAACTGGATAGGTGGCGCTACTTTGGCCGATGCCGTATTTATACCCCCCATTCATAGCAGTATTGGTGATTTAATGAGTGATTTGGAAAAATTCACTAATAATGAAGAACTCTATTTTCCGGACTTGCTTAAAATAGGAATCATACATTATCAATTTGAGACCATTCATCCGTTTTTGGACGGAAACGGAAGGGTAGGAAGATTACTGATCACATTGTATTTAGTCGATAAGGAACTTCTAAAAAAGCCCGTTCTTTATTTATCGGATTTTTTTGAGCAAAACAAAACCCTGTATTTTGACAGCTTGATGAGGGCACGTACCCGTAGCGATTTCAAACAATGGCTTAATTTTTTTTTAGTGGGTATCATTGAAACCGCTAAGAATGGGGTACAGACCTTTGATGAACTATTAAAATTGAAACAACGTGTGGAAATGAATATCCAAACATTGGGAACTAGGGCCAATAACGCACAAAAAATCCTACACTATCTCTTAAGGAGGCCGATCATACAAGTGAATAAAATCGTAGAAATAACGGGCGTATCCCCCCGAACGGCATATAATCTAATTGCAGATTTGGACGGGCTTAATATCCTCGAAGAAATAACAGGAGGCAAAAGAGGAAAGGTGTATGTTTTTAAACAATATCTAAATCTTTTCAATTAAATAATAAGTTAAGACTCCATGTCTACGACCAATAACAAAATTAAAAGTTTAAATAAAGGGTGTGTTTCGAATACGATGTTGTAATTTTTAAACCTTAAAAAATCAGGTGCCATTCACCATTAAATAAATAATAGTTATGGCAATGAGTTTCAATACAGATTATCCTTCCGTAGCCGATTTACGCACCAAGGCGAAGTCACGTATACCCAAATTTGCCTTTGAGTATCTGGACGGAGGTTGTAATGAAGATGTAAGTATTACCCGAAATACAGAGGAGATACGAAAAGTACAATTGCAGCCCCGATACTTAAGAAATTACGGAACCAGTTCCATGAAGACCAAGGTAATGGGCATGGAGTTCGACGCTCCCTTTGGGATTGCTCCGGTGGGACTCCAAGGTCTCATGTGGCCCAATACCCCGGCCATTTTGGCCAAAGCCGCCCATACCCATAATATCCCTTTTATCCTGAGTACGGTGACGACCATGGATATTGAAAAAGCCAGTGAACTGACCGAAGGGAATGCCTGGTTTCAACTTTACAATCCTGTGGACGATGCCATTCGCGATAGTATCATTGACCGTGCTGAAGCGGCAGGCTGCCCCGTTCTAGTTTTGCTATGTGATGTACCTACGTTTGGGTATCGCCCACGGGATTTCAGGAACGGCCTAGCGCTACCGCCTAAAATGACCCTTGCCAATATCCTTCAGATTTTAGGAAAACCCACTTGGGCCTATAATACCTTAAAATATGGACAGCCCACTTTTGAGACCTTAAAACCTTACACGCCAGAAGGTTTGAATTTAAGGCAATTGGGAGCCTTTATGGACAAGACCTTTTCCGGCCGTTTGAACGCCGAAAAAATAAAACCGCTACGGGATAAATGGAAGGGAAAATTGGTGCTGAAAGGAGTGGCATCCCTGCAAGACACCGAAGATGCCATACGGATGGGGTTTGACGGCATCATCGTTTCCAATCACGGAGGCAGACAGTTAGATGCGGCACAGTCCACCATACATTCCTTACAGGAAATAGCTCAAAAATATAGTGATCGAATCGAGATCATGATGGACAGTGGACTACGTTCCGGTCCGGATATTGCCCGAGCCGTGGCCAGTGGTGCCAAATTTACCTTTATGGGCCGTTCTTTCGTTTATGGAACTGGCGCCTTGGGGAACAAGGGTGGCGACCACACCATAGGTATGCTCAAAACACAATTTAAACAGGTAATGGACCAACTATGCTGTGAACGTGTTGAGGATTTACCCAAGCACCTCATACGATATTGAAACATACCTGTTTTTACGCCAAGATTATTATAAAGTGGAACCATTTGAAAAACTAACGAATTAAGCTTTTGGGTTACTTATAATTTTAAAAATACCAACTGAAACCTGTACATTCATCCCATGAAAAAACTGATTCAAATCTTTGGCGCCTGGTTTGGTGCACGAAAAATCGGAGGTGGGAAATGTGGTTGCATCGGAACCTTTTTTGTGTTCCTTTTGTTGTATTGGATACTCGGGTATGTACTCAAACTATTTTAAATAGGTTTAGGGTTTAGCATCAATTCTATTTTCTTCCTGGCTATGCGTCTTCTTTTGGTCAAAAACCTTGGCGCTGGTCTTCATGTCCGCATACCTAGGGTCTTGCACAAAGTCCTGTTTTTGTAGTTTGATGACCTCTATGCTCAAAAAGCCGAACTCACTCACCACTTTCCCATAAAATCGATAGATTCCCCTTCCCCTGAACATGTAGTTGGCAGCGACGGGCGGAAACAAAACGGTATCGAATACCAGCCCCTGTTGGTCTATCAGCGTAGCGAAGAACATCGCTTTTCCCGTATGGGTCTTCGTACGTTTTACGGTCACCAAATACCCATAGATGTCGATATTCCTATTCAGGTATTTTTCGAAATCTTTGCCTCCTGTGCTGTTCTTGGGCGGCTCCGCCAAAAGCTCGAACGGACTGCATAAACTAAAGCCCAACAGTTCCAGTTGGGTAAAGGCGACCTCTAGGTTGGTACTGTATAAGGAAGGAATTTCAAAATGCTGATGTTTGGGTGCAAACAGTTTGGGGTGGTCTATTTTTTTGGTCTTGTTCAAAAAGAGATGGGCCTTCCATAGCAGTTCGTGTTTATTGACATCCGTAAACCGGAAGGCATCGATACGGATCAAAATACTCACTTGATCAATGGAAATCATCACCCGGTCCAAAAAGTCTTCCAAGGAATCAAAAATACCATTGATATACCGTTCCTTTAAAATGCGCTCCATAACGCGTTGCTCCAGTTCCCGCAGATACCCCAGTCCTAAATACAACGCTGTGCCATAAATACAATTCCCCAAATTGCTTTTGTTTACGCAGGGCGGATGTATGGTCGCCCCCAACATACGGGCCTCGTGTACATAAAATTCCGGCCTGTAAAAGCCCCCGCCATTATTCAGGACCGCTACCATATACTCCAACGGATAATACGCCCGTAAGAACAGGCTTTGATAACTTTCCACGGCATA